>NZ_CAAGTW010000045.1:0-210 GCF_900774285.1 Methanococcoides sp. NM1 | reverse complement strand
CCAATGTCAGTGATCCTGACAGTTCCTATGTAGCAACCGGTCTTGATGAAGCTACCATCTACCAGATCAGTACAAGAACTGTGGATACTGACGGTAATATCAACACTACCTGGGTAAATGATACTGCAACCACCCTGGACCTTACTGCACCGGCCAGTGTAACCAGCCTGGACGAATCAAGTGTTAGTGGTAGTTCAATAACATGGAACT
>NZ_CAAGTW010000044.1:0-214 GCF_900774285.1 Methanococcoides sp. NM1 | reverse complement strand
TTAAAATCAGTTAAAGAAAAAGGGTAATAGAGTGAGCACAGCAGCGACGCAGATTTCCCGAGGACTCTCGTACCTCAGTACAGTAAACAACGTGGGCAGGCTTATCTTCTGTGTTCGGAATGGGAACAGGAGTTGCCCTGCCGCTATGGCCGCCGTACTCTAACTCATATTAATGGATGAAAGCCAAGGTCCGGATTCGAACCGGAATGGAATC
>NZ_CAAGTW010000043.1:0-231 GCF_900774285.1 Methanococcoides sp. NM1 | reverse complement strand
TGATAGCTCTTTCTGAATTGTAATTAGCAAGGTTTTTGATGGTGTTTCCTTTGTTGTTCCACAAATCAGCATCATCTGGGTTTATTTCCAATGCTTTATCAAATGATTCGCTTGCATTTTCAAATTCATTCAGTTTATTAAGAGTAAGGCCTTTGTTATTCCAAGCATCAACATAATCTGGATTTATCTCCAGTGCTTTATCAAAATATTCTAATGCTTTATCATACTCAT
>NZ_CAAGTW010000042.1:0-233 GCF_900774285.1 Methanococcoides sp. NM1 | reverse complement strand
ATCTGGATCAGCAGGATTAGTCCAGTTCCATGTTATTGAACTACCACTAACACTTGATTCGTCCAGGCTGGTTACACTGGCCGGTGCAGTAAGGTCCAGGGTGGTTGCAGTATCATTTATCCAGGTAATGTTGATATTACCGTCAGTATCCACAGTTCTTGTACTGATCTGGTAGATGGTAGCTTCATCAAGACCGGTTGCTACATAGGAACTGTCAGGATCACTGACATTGG
>NZ_CAAGTW010000041.1:0-240 GCF_900774285.1 Methanococcoides sp. NM1 | reverse complement strand
CAGGTAATGTTGATATTACCGTCAGTATCCACAGTTCTTGTACTGATCTGGTAGATGGTAGCTTCATCAAGACCGGTTGCTACATAGGAACTGTCAGGATCACTGACATTGGCTGTAAACACATTATCAAGATAGATCATGGTATGACTGAAATCTGGATCAGCAGGATTAGTCCAGTTCCATGTTATTGAACTACCACTAACACTTGATTCGTCCAGGCTGGTTACACTGGCCGGTGCA
>NZ_CAAGTW010000040.1:0-247 GCF_900774285.1 Methanococcoides sp. NM1 | reverse complement strand
TAATGTGTTTACAGCCAATGTCAGTGATCCTGACAGTTCCTATGTAGCAACCGGTCTTGATGAAGCTACCATCTACCAGATCAGTACAAGAACTGTGGATACTGACGGTAATATCAACATTACCTGGGTAAATGATACTGCAACCACCCTGGACCTTACTGCACCGGCCAGTGTAACCAGCCTGGACGAATCAAGTGTTAGTGGTAGTTCAATAACATGGAACTGGACTAATCCTGCTGATCCAGAT
>NZ_CAAGTW010000039.1:0-261 GCF_900774285.1 Methanococcoides sp. NM1 | reverse complement strand
TATTGCTGACATTATAGGACCAGACAACGGTTGATCCAACTTCAACCTCATAGGAAGAAGGATCAGCGACATCATAACCATCGGTAAGTTTGACAACACTCAAAGAAGGATTAGCAGATTCAGAAGACACACCGAAGTAGTAGCTGATATCGGAAGCATTAACCTCGGATCCATTATAAGTTGCAGAAGCGGTTACATTGTTAACATAAGGACCTGCTACAGAGATATTGCTGGCAGTAAAGCTGTTATTATACTCGCCAA
>NZ_CAAGTW010000038.1:0-296 GCF_900774285.1 Methanococcoides sp. NM1 | reverse complement strand
AAAGGATAAGATCGAGAACGGAACCTGTGCAGGATTCACTGGTACTGCTACCGTTTCAGGTACTGCAATGTTCGAGATGATGCCTGGAACAAACGTTGCACAAAAGAATGCAACCATGGGAATATTCAGGATACCTGTGGAAGAAACATTGATGGCGAGCGCAACCAGCGATAGTGAGACTGCTGCATATAGTTTTGTTAATTTGCCTGATGGCTTCTATAAGATCAGATCCGTCAAAGAGTCACAATCCCCGATGGGTGGAACGTATTACTACATCGGAGAAAGAACGGTAATTA
>NZ_CAAGTW010000037.1:0-306 GCF_900774285.1 Methanococcoides sp. NM1 | reverse complement strand
CTTAATTCAACTTTAGGAGTATGTCTGGAGTTGGAGGTTTGAATTGACATATGGCGGCGAATTCGCCGCATATATAGCTATCGAGTAACATTATTTCATACGGATACTAAAATTAGTGAAGTACTGACATTGTAACAATACTCGGTTAAAGAATTACAAATCGAGAGGAACAAATTATGGGTTCTCATTAACATCGAGTGGGTAATTTTAACGTCCTGCAAGCAAATATTCGCAATTATAGATAATCTCCCTGTACAATCCTTTAATTGTGATGTGGTATTTTTGCTCATTCGATTGCGATTTGCA
>NZ_CAAGTW010000036.1:0-334 GCF_900774285.1 Methanococcoides sp. NM1 | reverse complement strand
AAATATAAGTTTATTAGAATAATAGAATAAGAAAAATGGTGCGGGAGGTGTGATTCGAACACACGAACTCCTACGAGACTAGGCCCTCAACCTAGCGCCTTTGGCCTGGCTGGGCAACCCCCGCAAAAAGGTTGTTGCTTAAGTATATCGAGTTACCATCCTGAAAAAGCTCAGGATCGCATCGTTAAGGCGTTTATCAGAATGATTTGGTGCGGGAGGTGTGATTCGAACACACGAACTCCTACGAGACTAGGCCCTCAACCTAGCGCCTTTGGCCTGGCTGGGCAACCCCCGCAAATGAGATCTTCTGAAATTAAATATAAAGTAAAAAGGA
>NZ_CAAGTW010000035.1:0-442 GCF_900774285.1 Methanococcoides sp. NM1 | reverse complement strand
GTAATCAGGACGTTGCCTGAGGGAGGATTTTAGCAGGGCTTCAAGTTCAATACTTCCCACTTCATCACGGTTGAAGCTCTCCCTTGTGACGGTGGGGATCCAGTTCACATGAGGTAGCTGGACCTCACGTGTGTCTTCAAGTGTAACAATACGGGTACTTGAAGGTATGAACATACAGATAGCATTCAATGCGGAGGTCTTCCCAGTAGCAGTCCCACCACACATGAGAATATTCTTTCCATTCTCCATGTAAAGCCAGAAATGCGCCATAACCTCAGAAGAGAATGTTCCCCATGCGATAAGGTCCAGAGGAGTCAATGGAACCTTCTTTTGCCGTCGTATAGAAAATGAGCTTCCTTTAGGACTGATGTCGTGACCGAATGTGATATTGATACGTGAACCATCTCGCATGGTAGTATCCAGTATTGGAGTCGATTTGGAG
>NZ_CAAGTW010000034.1:0-463 GCF_900774285.1 Methanococcoides sp. NM1 | reverse complement strand
ATCATTGTCAGTGCCTATTTTTCCATAGTATGAATCGTTTGTATAATCAATAGCAAAGTCATACTTTTTCTTTCGCTTGAGAGTTTTAAGTGATGTTTGCATGAGTATTTTGTTATTTTGATCAATGAGATGATCCATGTCCATTTTTTGAAGATGGTATCTCATTGATGTCTCGCAAGGAGTCTTATGATATTGTTTATTAATTGAATGAACTGATCGGTTCCAGGTTGCCATGCCAAGAACACTAGTAAATAGATCTTTACGAGTGAGTGAACCATTGATCGAAATATGATTATGGTCGAGAAGAGGTTGCAAAACAGTTTTGATACATTGAGATGGAGTTAATTCTAGTCGAGATAACATGGAGGGGAATTTTTGCTTATATATAAGTATGCCGAATGATGTGGGTTTTGTGATGTTGAGTGGAAATTAGAGAACTACTGAATTAGGAAATGTGCAAGAC
>NZ_CAAGTW010000033.1:0-467 GCF_900774285.1 Methanococcoides sp. NM1 | reverse complement strand
TACCGTTCTTTCTCCGATGTAGTAATACGTTCCACCCATCGGGGATTGTGACTCTTTGACGGATCTGATCTTATAGAAGCCATCAGGCAAATTAACAAAACTATATGCAGCAGTCTCACTATCACTGGTTGCGGTCGTCATCAATGTTTCTTCCACAGGTATCCTGAATATTCCCATGGTTGCATTCTTTTGTGCCACGTTTGTTCCAGGCATCATCTCGAACATTGCAGTACCTGAAACGACGGCAGCCCCCGCGAATCCTGCACAGGTTCCGTTCTCGATCTTATCCTTTAGCTGATCCATCTCAGCTTCACTGGTGGATTTTGCTACAATCTCAGCGCCGGTGATGGCATTTCCATCCTGAATAATTACCGTTCTTTCTCCGATGTAGTAATACGTTCCACCCATCGGGGATTGTGACTCTTTGACGGATCTGATCTTATAGAAGCCATCAGGCAAATTAACAA
>NZ_CAAGTW010000032.1:0-509 GCF_900774285.1 Methanococcoides sp. NM1 | reverse complement strand
GGATGGATCGATCCATCCCGTATGGCTGGGTCATTGAAGACGAGAAATCGGAAATTGTTGGTTTTCTGGGGAATATCCCTGTAAAATATCAGATAAAAGGGATAAATGATATCGCTGCAGCCGGTACGTCATTATATGTGCGACCTTCAGTACGGGGAGTTGCTAGCCTTCAGCCGATACTGGCATTTACCAGACAAAAAAATATTAAACTCCTGCTCAACACCACGGCAAATTCGACTGTGACAAAAATATTTTCCAAATTTGGGTTTTCAGACCTCAGTGCCCCTTTTAATGATATGGAATACTGGCATATTCGAGATTATGGGAAAATGTGTGAATTTTATATACAAAAGAACATCACATCCCACAGGCTGCTGCCTGCAATAGAAGCTTCATTGGTCCCCATAAAGTTGATCTCACCTTTTGTTCGATGGTTCAAGGATAAAAGAACATTTAAATTACAACCGGATCATTACAAATGTTCCCTATGCACAGATTGTGATGATTCG
>NZ_CAAGTW010000031.1:0-513 GCF_900774285.1 Methanococcoides sp. NM1 | reverse complement strand
TGCACCGGCCAGTGTAACCAGCCTGGACGAATCAAGTGTTAGTGGTAGTTCAATAACATGGAACTGGACTAATCCTGCTGATCCAGATTTCAGTCATACCATGATCTATCTTGATAATGTGTTTACAACCAATGTCAGTGATCCTGACAGTTCCTATGTAGCAACCGGTCTTGATGAAGCTACCATCTACCAGATCAGTACAAGAACTGTGGATACTGACGGTAATATCAACACTACCTGGATAAATGATACTGCAACCACCCTGGACCTTACTGCACCGGCCAGTGTAACAAATCTAGATGCTATTTACGGAGAAACTTGGATCAACTGGAGCTGGATTAATCCTTCAGATGTTGATTTAAATCACACAATGATCTACATTGATAATGTGTTCAAATCAAATGTCTCCAGCACTACCATCTTCTATAATGCTACCGACCTTTCCTCCAATACTCTGCATACTATCAGTACCCAGACGGTTGATATTACAGGCAATATCAATAGTAGCTGGAC
>NZ_CAAGTW010000030.1:0-538 GCF_900774285.1 Methanococcoides sp. NM1 | reverse complement strand
AAGTTGCAGAAGCGGTTACATTGTTAACATAAGGACCTGCTACAGAGATATTGCTGGCAGTAAAGCTGTTATTATACTCGCCAATACCAAGTGAAGCAATAGTACCGATAGGACCTTCCATATCATCAGTTATAACAATATCAGTGAGTGGAACATCACCAGTATTGCTGACATTATAGGACCAGACAACGGTTGATCCAACTTCAACCTCATAGGAAGAAGGATCAGCGACATCATAACCATCGGTAAGTTTGACAACACTCAAAGAAGGATTAGCAGATTCAGAAGATACACCGAAGTAGTAGCTGATATCGGAAGCATTAACCTCGGATCCATCAGAAGTTGCAGAAGCGGTTACATTGTTAACATAAGGACCTGCTACAGAGATATTGCTGGCAGTAAAGCTGTTATTATACTCGCCAATACCAAGTGAAGCAATAGTACCAATAGGACCTTCCATATCATCAGTTATCACAATATCAGTGAGTGGAACATCACCAGTGTTGCTGACATTATAGGACCAGACAACGGTTGATCC
>NZ_CAAGTW010000029.1:0-640 GCF_900774285.1 Methanococcoides sp. NM1 | reverse complement strand
ATAGGCAGAAACGTTCAGGAGAATGTCAACAATTCCTCCCACGATAATGCCGCATCACATCTTCTAAAACTTGACCAGAACCAGCTTGTTACATCTTTTGCACATGATGCAGCAGAGCATCTGAAAAAGAACACTCTTTCTTCTATAGACTGGTTGTCCGAAGAATATGAAGTGAGAATGACAAAACGCCTGGAGCAAACAAAGATACTGTCTACGGTAGCTCCTATGCTTGGATTGATGGGAACTTTAATTCCATTGGGTCCCGCGCTCATCGGTCTTGCACAGGGTGACATTCTCCAGCTTGCCAACAACCTGATGATCGCCTTTGCCACAACAGTGCTTGGTCTTTTTGCAGGTATTGTGGGGTACGTACTTACATTGATCAGGAAGAGGTGGTACTGGCAGGATATGGCAGATATAGATTATCTTGTTGATTCTTTGGAGACCGGACAATGAGAAGGAAAAGGTATCATCGAACAGGCATCCTCTATGAGGAAGAAGACCAGAACCCTCTTACCGGAGTGGCTAACCTCTTCGATGTTGCCATGGTGTTCTCAGTAGCTCTATTGGTAGCTCTTGTGATGTCTTACCAGCTACCTGAGCTGCTCAGTCCTACAGATATGACCATCGTAATGAATCC
>NZ_CAAGTW010000028.1:0-678 GCF_900774285.1 Methanococcoides sp. NM1 | reverse complement strand
TAATTACCGTTCTTTCTCCGATGTAGTAATACGTTCCACCCATCGGGGATTGTGACTCTTTGACGGATCTGATCTTATAGAAGCCATCAGGCAAATTAACAAAACTATATGCAGCAGTCTCACTATCACTGATCGTGCTGCCAACAAGTTCCATATTTGCATATTCATCTTCTTCTGCCGATACCACTGGCGAAGCTGCCAGTAAAATCAATACACTTAATAGTAATAACTGATGTTTTATTTTTTGCATATTATCCACTCGATAATGTGTAAGACATCCCGGCACTTTGCTTGTCGGCTGTTCCGGGATGTCTCAAAAATTCATAATCCACACATTTTCATTCTATTTTCTATTGGTAATTTCCACACACTCTTGAAATGATCAGGTTCCCGTTTCGTTTCCGGAATCAGGAACGTAGATCACACGACCATCCGCCAGCTTGTAAGCGGTTCCAAGAGCATCGCCGGTACCACCGCCTATCTGATCGGTCATGTTCAGTACTTCTATCTCCTGCCCTTCCTTGACTATGATCTTCATATTCTCCTGGCCAGGATTCATTACGATGGTCATATCTGTAGGACTGAGCAGCTCAGGTAGCTGGTAAGACATCACAAGAGCTACCAATAGAGCTACTGAGAACACCATGGCAACATCGAAGAGGTTAGCCACTCCGGTAA
>NZ_CAAGTW010000027.1:0-685 GCF_900774285.1 Methanococcoides sp. NM1 | reverse complement strand
ATTCATAACAGGGGCATGATTGACAGAATCAACTGTGATAGGGATGGTCTCAGAATCAGTTAACTGGCCATCGCTAACCTCAAAAGTAACCTCATAGTTTCCATCCTGACCTTCAGAAGGAGTCCAGATAAAATCACCTGTAGAACTATCAAAGATAGAACCGGAAGGAAGACCTGTGACAGAATAGGAAAGGACATCACCATCAGCATCAAAAGCAGTTACAGAGAAACTAAGTGTCGATCCTTCATCAACTGACTTTGAACCAATGGAATTCATAACAGGGGCATGATTGACAGAATCAACTGTGATAGGGATGGTCTCAGAATCAGTTAACTGGCCATCGCTAACCTCAAAAGTAACCTCATAGTTTCCATCCTGACCTTCAGAAGGAGTCCAGCTAAAGGCACCTGTAGAACTATCAAAGATAGAACCGGAAGGAAGACCTGTGACAGAATAGGAAAGGACATCACCATCACCATCAGAAGCACTTACAAAGAAACTTAGTGTCGATCCTTCATCAACTGACTTTGAACCAATTGGGTTCATAACAGGATCACGATTCACATCAGGCTGTTCCGGCTGAGAAACCTGTCCGGTGGACTCGAAGGTGAAGACATGAGCGACATTCCAGTTTCCTGTGTATTGCCATCTCAGAGTACCATCTGCATCACACACTTCCTGCCCA
>NZ_CAAGTW010000026.1:0-802 GCF_900774285.1 Methanococcoides sp. NM1 | reverse complement strand
TAGGTTCATTCTCTTGATAGAGGAATGGCTGAGGAGAAAGTTAAGGATTCAGACAGTGGTGGAATGTTTGAGGTGAGACATAGTGGAGCTAAGACAAAAATGAGAAAAAATTAGGGAACTACTGAATGTATTTTTTAAGGATTCTTGATCGAGATAAATGCCATGCGCGAATTCATAGAGTTTTAACGAATCAAGGTCCAAATCTCATGCCAATTAATTTACCTGGGGTTTAAGTTCCTTCTTATGTTGGGTGATTTCTCATTTATTTCTATGATTGACAAAGGGCTTGATCTCTTACGTTCAAAGAGGGTAGGTCTATATTCATGAACGCTATCCTTTATCTGGCTACAACCTGGATTCTTCGAGATTTAGCATGGGTGGAATAATCTTCGATTGTGCCTTGATGTTTTACAGATCTTCAATAGTATACAGATTTGAATGAATGGTTAGTTATGCTCGATTGATTGAATAATTGGAAGTCAAAAAAGTTATCGATTTAAATGAATAGCACGGTGTTGTAAAATACCTTTACTCTTTATGTCTTATAATCTATTTATTTATTGTCAAAAGTGCTATTATCGGGTAAACTTATATTTGATCACTAGTTCTTAAAAAACAACATTGGCGCAAATCTGCGTTAGTATTTGATCATTTGCAGCATCGAATTACTCTCGCATATATATCCGTGTCAATCATTGACACACAATGTATAAATACAAGACTACTGTTGTAGGGGTGCTCTCAGTGAGCTGGTCGCTGTCGATTCTGACACGATCTATTGAGAGTTTGAAAAACGTTATAC
>NZ_CAAGTW010000025.1:0-986 GCF_900774285.1 Methanococcoides sp. NM1 | reverse complement strand
GTGTTAAATGGTATTATATATACGATGTTAAAAGCCTACAAGTATAGACTGTATCCAAAAAAAGAACAAGAAGTAATGTTCTTAAAACATATTGGGGCGTGTAGGTTTACATATAACTGGGCTTTGGGAAATAAAATAAAATCATACGAAGTAGAAGGTAAGTCCGTATCCAGATTTACATTAAATAAGATGTTGCCCGAATTGAAAAATGAGCATGAATGGTTAAATGAGATTAATTCTCAATCATTACAAGGTGCAACGCTTAATTTGGAAAATGCTTTTACTAAATTTTTCAGAGAAAAAACAGGTTTTCCGAAATTCAAATCAAGAAAAAATCCAGTTCAATCGTTTTCTATTCCACAGCACTATAAAGTGGATTTTGAAAATAACAGAATTAAACTTCCTAAAATCGGATGGATTAAAACCAAGTTGCATAGACAATATAAAGGAATTGAAAAAACAGCAACTATAACAAAAACATCCACTGGAAAATTCTTCATTAGTATTCTGATCGATGATGAGATGGACATTCCCGAAACACAAAGTTTTGATGGAAATACAACTGTCGGGGTTGATGTCGGAATTAAGGATTTTACTGTCCTCTCGAATGGCGATAAGGTGGATAATCCAAAATGTTTGAATAAATCATTGCAACGATTGAAAATCCTACAGAAAAGATTGAGTAAAAAACAGAAGGGTTCTGCCAATCGAGATAAAGCGAGGCAAAAGGTAGCAAACCTTCATAAGAAAATCAGCAACCAGAGGGACGATTTCCAACACAAACTATCTTCTAAACTGATAAGCGAGAACCAAGCTATAGCGTTGGAAACGTTGAATGTCAATGGAATGCTGAAAAACCACTGTCTTGCACAACACATTGCAGATGCTTCATGGAGTTCATTCGTAACAAAATTGGAGTATAAAGCAGAATGGTATGGAAAAACCATTCTACGTATTGGACAGTTCGAGCCATCTACTAAGATATG
>NZ_CAAGTW010000024.1:0-1009 GCF_900774285.1 Methanococcoides sp. NM1 | reverse complement strand
CAGCGATATCATTTATCCCTTTTATCTGATATTTTACAGGGATATTCCCCAGAAAACCAACAATTTCCGATTTCTCGTCTTCAATGACCCAGCCATACGGGATGGATCGATCCATCCAGGGATTGTTTATCCACCACATATCGAAACGACGTTGCCAAATCTCAGGTGGGGTCCGTAACCCCTCTCTCAGGAAATCTGCCAGTTCTGAAAAGTCCTTTTCCTCCAGCGTGCGTATCTTTGTTGATGGCATAGTATTCCTATTGATTCTTTTGTGATGACTACTTATATAATTGTCTGATTCGTGCAAGGTAAAAGCATTGTATGATGATACCTACATTTACTTCGGTTTCGATGTGACCGATACCGACCTCTGGGCAGTTGGTCTGGCTGAGGTTGACGGTCTGCACCTGGATGATGGTGTCGAGATATTTTTAAATAATGATCAACTGTATGCCCAAACAAGTGTAAACAATAAATATTTAGCAAAAATGTCATGTGACTCTGCTGTAAAACAATCGTACATAATAAATGAGATATATTCTATATAAATTCCTTATCTTGAAAGTTCTCATATAACAATGATGTTCGATGTCCCAGTTTGAGCTTTGCCAATGTTCCAAAAAATAGTGTATGATCTTTAAACTTTTAACACCCATGCCAGTTTCTTATAGTACTCCTCTATCGGGATCAATGGGTGAAGGGATAAATTCGTGATCCTCATGTCTCTGCAAATTCAATTCATCATTCTCATTGACAAAATTGTACATATATACACGTTTGTGCTTTCTTTTAATCTTAATTCGTTTTTTCAGTATTTCATCCATTTTCTGATCGATCGACCAGAATAATGATGCAGCAACATTATGTCTTTTTGCCAGACCTATTGAGAACGCAATTAATGATAGAATGATCTCTTCTTCGAGCTGTGGTACGTATGCATCTTTCAGCTGCATGGTCTTAATGTCTGTTTCAGAACATTCAATATCAAATACGAAATATCCAACCAGTT
>NZ_CAAGTW010000023.1:0-1223 GCF_900774285.1 Methanococcoides sp. NM1 | reverse complement strand
ACGATTATTCTTCAACCGGTGGTATCGCCATTAATCTAAGGGGCTATGATCACTGGAATGTAGATGGCCTAAGCTTTGAGGACTATGCAACCGGTGTTTACATGAGAAATACTAATGGTTGCAATGTTGACAATTCCAAATTCTATCGCCTATACACATCCTCAGTCGCATTTGTCGATACACAGAATTCCGGAATGGATAACAATGACATCTCCTATATCCGATGGAATTCCATACAGGTACAGGGTACCGGTGCTGAGACAACAGAGAATATCCGCATCACAAATAATGAGATCAGCCATGGACTGGACCATGGAATGACCGATCTGATGGGTGATTTCAGGTACATCTACATTGAGAATAACGTGTACCATGATTCTGTCTGGTCTGCCATATACTCCCACCAGACTGCTGTGGATGGCTTCCATGATTCCGGATATGTTTATGTCATTGGCAATACGTTTTATAATGTGGGGTTTGGCATAAACTTTGATGATCCGGTCGATAACTCCGTCATCGACGGCAACCTTATCTATGATATCCATACCCCTGATGCTTCACATCGTCATATAAAAGTTTCAGATGCAACTTCAAATGTTATTATCTCTAACAATGATTTGTTTGGTGATGCCTATGATTACGTTTTACAGGCAAATATCCATGATTCTTTGATAAGTAATAATGTCATTACGGCAGCTGGTTATGATACTGAATACAGGTTCCTGAACGGGAATAATGTCTTACAGGATGCTATGGCCGATGGTAAATACACTTATCGTGCAAGAACAGAAGGTCGCCTGGACGTCAAATACACCGATGGCAGGGTCTTTACCGCAGATGATGTTGTTGTGGCCTATTATCCTGACAAAAGTACTTGCACATATTTTACAGGTACGAAGACGATCCGTTCATACGATATGACCCTGGATCCATCTACAGGGTATTTAGAGGACGTTACGGTCAATACTTATGACAAAGTAAACGATATTTATGAACTCTCAATTGGTTCTTCTGTCACATCAAATCCGACTTGGATAACTATCATGGACATCGAACCGAACAAGATATATGATATCTATCTTGATGGTGCGATCTATGGGCAGGAAGTGTGTGATGCAGATGGTACTCTGAGATGGCAATACACAGGAAACTGGAATGTCGCTCATGTCTTCACCTTCGAGTCCACC
The DNA here is from genome assembly GCF_900774285.1 of Methanococcoides sp. NM1. NCBI lineage: Archaea > Methanobacteriati > Methanobacteriota > Methanomicrobia > Methanosarcinales > Methanosarcinaceae > Methanococcoides > Methanococcoides sp. NM1. The sequence continues at coordinate 36 of NZ_CAAGTW010000023.1, read as the reverse complement.
GGACAGGTTTCTCAGCCGGAACAGCCTGATGTGAAT
>NZ_CAAGTW010000022.1:0-1282 GCF_900774285.1 Methanococcoides sp. NM1 | reverse complement strand
TCAGTACTTCACTAATTTTAGTATCCGTATGAAATAATGTTACTCGATAGCTATATATGCGGCGAATTCGCCGCCATATGTCAATTCAAACCTCCAACTCCAGACATACTCCTAAAGTTGAATTAAGATCAAAAGAATGTATTGACGCCGTTCTAAAACCACTTATAGATAACATTAGGATCAAGATCAATGGTTCTCTTACCTGCAAAGATCTTTTTCATACTGCGGTATGTATGGGAGTAGACAATGGTTCAGTTCATTCTATCTCAAAAAACTATCAAAATGTTGTATGTGAAACATCAATATGGTACCATCTTCAGAAACTTGATCTCGATAAACTTATTCGAATAAATGAAAAGCTTCTCCTTCAAAAAGCTCTAAAAACCCTGAAAGAAGGGAAGAAATATGAGATCGCTATCGATTTTACCAATGATCCTTATTATGGAAAAACTGATTCGTCTAACGAGAACTATGTGATACGCAGTCAGGCTAAGAAGTCAACAAACTCATTTTATTCATATGTCTCCCTTTCCATCATAAACAAAAAAGAGCGTTTCACGGTATCAGTTCTTCCAGTAGAAAAGAACAAAACAAAGGTAGATTACCTCAGTTACTTCATTGATCGCATCAAAAAACTGAATTTCAAGATCAAAGTCCTTTGTTTAGACAGAGAGTTCTATTCTGTGGATGTGTTTGAGTTCTTGCAAGACAAGGAGATTCCCCATATTACTCCTGTTGTAAGAAGAGGAAAGAAGATTAAGCAGATGCTTATCGGGAGAAAGGCTAGGAATGTACAATACACGATGAAGAATTCTGAGAAAAAGGAGATTCATCTGGATATTATTATTGATGTCAAGTACCTGAAAGGTAAAAGAGGTAAAAACGGGTGCGAAAATCTTGGTTTCGTTGTCTATGGAGTAAATTGGCCTCCCCGAAAAGTTAGCACGGTATATCGAAGAAGGTTTGCTATTGAATCATCGTACAGGATGAGAAATATTGTAAGACCAAGAACTTCTACAAGAAACGTCACAATCAGGTACTTTTTTGCATTGGTATCATTCATGCTTAAAAACACCTGGCTCTATCTTCAGAAAAAGCATTTTACGATAGTAAAACAAGGTCCTCCTACCATTGATGAGGATAAGTTCAGGTTCGATAGGTTCATTCTCTTGATAGAGGAATGGCTGAGGAGAAAGTTAAGGATTCAGACAGTGGTGGAATGTTTGAGGTGAGACATAGTGGAGCTAAGACAAAAATGAGAAAAAATTAGGGAACTACTGAA
>NZ_CAAGTW010000021.1:0-2372 GCF_900774285.1 Methanococcoides sp. NM1 | reverse complement strand
ATCTGTCGGCTAAGTCAGAGGGATTACTCCCTCTTTCTCGCCTAAGAACTGTACATGAGACTTTTACCTCATACAGCTCAAGCATCTCTTAACCTTTACAGGCAACAGTTATTGTTTTTGGATTAGTAGCATGATGTTGTCTATGACAGTGAACATGCACGTAAGCTAAGTTTGACACAATGTAATCTTTATGATTTCCATTCTTGTGATGTAGAGGTCTTTCTTCTGCATCAGCACTAATGTCAATCGGTAGATTACAAATGTGGCATTTGCCTTTTTGATTAATCCAAACTTTCTTAAACATTCCAGATAATTTTCTAGCACCTTGATTGAACTTGCGTTCAACAAAGTATTCTTTGTCAGTATAAGGGTTTTTATCCAGAGATAGTTTTGTATGTCTAACTATCCTTTTGTCTGATAATAATTTAAGTTGGTTTCTTGTTGTTGAAAATACCCATTTCCTCGTTCCTTTGGGATGCCAATATTTATTAACTATCCAAGTTCTTGATCTCATGGGGTGTCTTCTCTTAGCCCATTTCCAAAGTATGTTCCATAATTTGTAATCTATTAAGTGGAATGTTTCTTTGGAAACCACTCCTTGATGATAATTTGACCATCCAGTAATGATTGGGTTAAGGGTGTCTATTAAAACTTCTTGTGTCCATGTTTTTCCATCCTTAATAGTATTACTGATTTTCTCAGTTACTTTCTGAATGTTTTTCTTAGACGGTTTTATAAGAAGTTTCCCTTTGTATTTTCTAAAATTCCAGCCTAAAAAGTCAAAACCATCATCAATATGGGTAATTAAAGTCTTTTCATCAGACAGTTCCAGACCTTTGTTTGTTAGAAAATTTTTCAATCAATCCTTTAACTTCTTCTGCTATTTCCTTTGTATTTGCAGTAACAATGAAATCATCCGCATATCTCACAAAATTTACTTTGTGTTTATTGCTTTGATGTGCTGTTATTCTTCCACTTTTACCTCGACGGTATTTGTCAACCAATAAACTTTCAATTCCATCTAAGGTTATGTTAGCCAATATTGGTGATATAATACCGCCTTGTGGTGTTCCTGCTTTTGTTGGAAATAGAGTTCGGTCAAAGACAAATCCTGCTTTAAGGAATTGTTTAAGAATTGATTTATCCATTAGGATGTTGTCAAGTAACCATTGATGACTAATGTTGTCAAAACAACCTTTAATGTCTCCTTCCAGTATCCATTGAGCAGAATTATTTCGACATGTGCATCCGAAGATTTGTTCACATGCATCATGAGTACTTCTGGATTTTCTAAATCCAAAAGAACGTTTGTCTGCTGTTTCTTCTGCAATTGGGTTTAATGCCAATGCATAAAGTGACTGCATAGCTCTGTCATGCATGGTTGGAATGCCTAAAGGTCGTTTCTTATCTTTCCCATATTTCTCAATAAAGACTCTTTTTAATGGTTTTGCCTTGTATTTCTTATCAGTTAATCCAAGTACAGCTTTCATCTTAGAGACAGGTGTATTCCACAATTCTCCATCGATTCCTGCTGTTCTTTTACCCTTATTCTGAATTACCTTTCTGACAGCTAACAGTTTAGCGTAGTGAGAATGGGTTAGCAAATAACTTAGTCTTTTAACTAAATTCCAATTTCCTTTAATAACTGCTTTCGTAATCCTGACTTGTATTCTATTAACATGTGATTCGACTGAATTCCAATCGATGTCATTCCAATTGGGTCGTTGCATGTCTGTAAGTTTCTCGCCATTTAATTTATCGTGACCACTGATTAGTGATTTTGCTTTATTATCTGGTGTATTTGAATGACTTACATTCATAGTTATACCTTCATTCTTACGTTTCGATACCATAGAGTAAGTCTGCATCCTTTCGGATCAGGGCAAATTTTGAACCCTTATACACACCATTACAGTTTGTCATTCGCTTTTTACTCCTTTCCTTTACCCTCTATGTCATTGTTATCCTTTGCAGGATTCCTACCCCGAAGGGAACATATAGGGCTTACCAAGTTCTATAACATGAATAATTGTGAATACCTTAGAAGCCATCTATAAACCGAGAACCATTCGTCCATTTCCCATTATGTGGAAGAAGCCATAATGGTCTGATTCTATACCTTTTGGTTCAAGCGTGTCAATCTATTTTTCGCTTGTTACTGATTACGGTTCTTACAATGGTTCAACTTTCGTTTCTTCATAGTATTCTTATCCTAACAGATTGTTTAGGTTAGATTCCCAAACTTCTCCATATTGTCCTATGAGCTTCACACCCTGACGTTACCATCAACGCATGTCATAGTAGGATTATCCCAAATGGAAAGGACAGCGTTTCCGCAATTCATGGTTTAACTTTCTTGTCGCACTCTTCCA
>NZ_CAAGTW010000020.1:0-3272 GCF_900774285.1 Methanococcoides sp. NM1 | reverse complement strand
GGTGATGTCCTTTCCTATTCTGTCACAGGTCTTCCTTCCGGTTCTATCTTTGATAGTTCTACAGGTGATTTTATCTGGACTCCTTCTGAAGGTCAGGATGGAAACTATGAGGTTACTTTTGAGGTTACCGATGGCCAGTTAACTGATTCTGAGACCATCTACGTTGCGGTCAGTCCAGCTAATGCTGAAACTTCACACAACAATGCACCTTTAATTGTTAAGTTTGAACCTTTAAATGATATGGTTTTTAATGAAACAGAAGATATTGCAATAAGTGTAGAAGCATTTGATCTGGATGGTGATTTATTAGGTTACCTTATTAAGATCGATGGTGTGGCTTACAGTACAACTTCGAGTTATATCTGGAACACTGATCGTTCAAATGCCGGCATTCATAATATCGAAGTAGTTGTAAGCGATGGTGTGGATCAGGTTTCATACCAGCATGCTATTACGATCATTGATATGCACCCTCGCTGGGACGTAAACAGGGATGGTGTAGTAAATATTCAGGATGTTACTCTGGTCAGTCAGAACTTTGAAACAAAAAAACCACATCCAAGTTGGGATGTAAACCTGGATGGTGTAGTAAATATTCAGGATCTTTCGATCGTAGCATATTACTTCGGTGAAAACGTGGGATAAGGCGCAAACAATTTGTGCTGCTCACATTTTTGCTAATATTGATTCTGGAATGTTTATGGAATCTGCTAATATAATTTTTAATATTATCGTGTTGTTTATATTTTTTATATGATTTCAAATTTTATTTATTTGGAGCAACAACTATTTATGAGCATATCTTTGTAATCTCTATATTAGTAAGATTTTATAGATCATGAATTCGTCAATTCTATCTTAATTTGGTGGAAAAGGAATAAGCATGGATATTGTTAAAGAGTTCTTGAGAACTATTTCTTTCTTGGTCTTGTTGATAATTCTCAGCAGTCCGGCATTGGCTTCATCTGATGTAACACTTGCACCCATATCTCAAACAGTTGAAGTAGGTGATACTTTTACAATTTCTGTTTTTGTTTCACCTGATAGACCAATTGCAGGAATGCAATTTGATCTAATATTTGATAGATCCCTGGTAAATGTAAGATCTGTAACGGAGGGTGATCTGCTCAACCAGAAAGGTGCTTTTGTTTTTTTTGATAGTGGTAATATTGCCAACTCACAAGGTCGTGTTGATTCTGTATATGGACTTCTAATTGACAAAACAACTGTAACTTCATCTGGAACATTTGCTATCATCAGCTTAAGTTCAATAGATTCTGGAGTTTGTAATTTTAAGCTATCAAATGTGGTAGTAAGTGATTCAAATGGCAATGCCATTCCTATCAATGTTGTAAATAGTAATGTTGTGATCAAAGAAAGTGATACTGCAAGTAGTGGTGGTGGCGGTGATGATGGTAGTTCTGTTGGTGGAAGCAGTGTCATTGGCAGTACAGTTGAGGACATTGATAATGTTGAGCAGAAGTATATTTCACGTTTATATGTTTACAAAGATGCAAATCTAAACTTTAATTTCAATGCTACAGACAATGATATCCGTTATGTAAGATATCTGGCGTTGAAGAATGCTGGGAATATCGTAACCATCGTTGAAGTCCTCGAAAATACATCTGTTTTTGTTGAGTATCCGCCGGAGGACGTGGTCTACAAAAATATCAACGTCTGGGTTGGAACCATAGGCTATGATAATGAAGAAAATATGGATAATTCCATTGTTGGTTTCAGAGTACCCAGAGACTGGATCGAAGATAACAATATCGATGTTGATTCTATAAGGCTGAACCATTATTATGATCAAAAATGGAATGCAATACCAACAACGAAGGTTTATGAAGATGCTTCCTATCTTTACTTCGAATCAAAAGTATCAGGTTTTTCTTTTTTCTCTATAACCGGTCAGCTCAGAGAAACGGAGTCATTAACTGACAACGAAAGTTCTTCTGACCAGGATGAGACACTGGACCAAAATCTGGCACTTCTGCTCATCATGGCCGTTCTTGTTCTTTCTTTAAGAAGGAAGAAATGATCGATCTGAGGATTTCATCGATTTTAAATGAATTTTCGGTGAGTGCCATTCTTTTTACCTTTTCCTATTTCTAATAAAGAAATCTAATGGTCTCAAATTGAAATGTGGTTCAAGTAATTAATATGTGATCTTCATTTTAGTTCTTAGTCTGATGGCAACTGTTGCATGATACTATGAAATAAAAACGCTTTATTTTCTTTATGCTTAAGAATTGTACTTTTAGTAATAGCTCACAGTGTTGCCATAGTCAGCAATACCAAATGCATTGATAAAATTAGTTTAATCTGTTTTTATGGGTATTTTTGTAGTATATATTTCATTCAAAACCATCGATGATACTGTATTTTTAAATTCCTGTTAAAGTTACCATCTAGTGACTTCCAGAATTGATTGATCTGTTTTCGATCTGATATAAGTCTAATTTAGAATAAGTATATTCAATATGAAATTAATAGAATCTTAAAAACAGGCAAAGCTACCTGAATTTGTGAAAAATACCCGCAAAATCGAAAAGAAACACTTATATATGGTCGTGTCCATTTTTGGTCACGTTGATTTATATAAAAATATCATATAATTACCTTCGATAAATAGTTTGCATAAAGGTGTAGCACATGTTTTATAGTTCACAATATAAGAAATCGGATACTGTTATCTCACTTGTAGGATGTAAAGATTGCTCAAAAGATATATTTGATTTTTCAATTTGCGTAAAATATATGCGTAGATTACGATAACTTCTTCCTATGTTAAAAGGTATTAATATGAATTTTCCTACATTCTTTCACAAACGTGTTACTATTAGTTGCAACAAAGTTATATCTTGTTCCCTTTTACTTTTGCTTTTCACAGCAGGTATAGGTCTTGCATCAGCAACAGATTATTACGTATCTCCAAACGGGAATAATGCCAATAATGGATTATCTGTTTCTAATTCCTGGGCAACCCCTTCCTATGCTGCAAAGCAGGTTTTACCAGGAGATACGATATACCTGATGGATGGTACATGGTACAATGAACACATTGTTCCTGCACGTAGCGGAACAGTAGCCAGTCCCATCACTATTAAAGCCTATAATGGGATGCCGAAGCTGGATGGGGACGATTATTCTTCAACCGGTGGTATCGCCATTAATCTAAGGGGCTATGATCACTGGAATGTAGATGGCCTAAGCTTTGAGGACTATGCAACCGGTGTTTACATGAGAAATACTAATGGTTGCAATGT
>NZ_CAAGTW010000019.1:0-5231 GCF_900774285.1 Methanococcoides sp. NM1 | reverse complement strand
CAACGTGGGCAGGCTTATCTTCTGTGTTCGGAATGGGAACAGGAGTTGCCCTGCCGCTATGGCCGCCGTACTCTAACTCATATTAATGGATGAAAGCCAAGGTCCGGATTCGAACCGGAATGGAATCGCTCTGCAGGCGATTGCGTAGCCGCTCCGCCACCTTGGCATTTTTAAGCGGGCTTTACTAGGCAACACAACCATATAAGCCTTTACATTGCGACAATGAATGGGATCATGTCATTATATTACATATCAGATTTCGCCTGGACAAAGCAAAACGGATGAGGCACGGAAATTAGTGGCCGCGGACTGAACACCTCGTTGCCTTGGTGCGTACATCCCGACTCTATCAATCCGGTCTTTTACCGGAATCCTTAACGTAGTCTCTTTTTAGGTCAGATTTCGAGCTTAGATGCATTCAGCTCTTATTCCTTAGCGCGTAGCTGCTCGGCAGTGCCTTGTCAGACAACCGATCGACCAGTGGCGCCGTTGCTCTGTTCCTCTCGTACTAAAAGCAACTTACCCTCAGACTACAGACACCTCTAGTAGATAGTAACCGACCTGTCTCACGACGGTCTAAACCCAGCTCACGATCTCCTTTAATAGGCGAACAACCTCACCCTTGGCTGCTGCTGCACAGCCAGGATGGAAAGAACCGACATCGAGGTAGCAAGCTGCCGGGTCGATATGTGCTCTTGCCGGCAACGACTCAATTATCCCCGGGGTAACTTTTCTGTCATCTTTAGCCCGCACCAAGCGGGACATAAAGGTTCGCTAGAACCGACTTTCGTCTCGTGATCCACTACTGTGCTGAATCACGTCAGGCTAACTTATGCTCTTGCACTCTTCAGTAGGTTTCCGACCCACTTGAGTTAACCATTGCGCGCCCTTGATATCTTTTCAAGGGCGTCCCGCCCCAGGCAAACTGCCCACCTATCGGGGTCCTCCTCTCGGAGTAAGGGTCGTAACTTTGGAAGGGTAGTGTCCCAATTGTGACTCCACCGATGCTGGCGCACCGGCTTCGACGTCTCCTACCTACACTGTACATCCAAAATCACAACCCAGCGACAGGCTGCAGTAAAGCTCCACGGGGTCTTCACTTCCCCCTAGAGGTCTCTAGACTCTGCACTAGAATGTAAGCTTCACCGGACTCTGGCTAGGGACAGTAGAACTCTCATTGATCCATTCATGCAAGTCGCCAATTAAGCGACAAGGTACTACGCTACCTTAAGAGGGTCATAGTTACCCCCGCTGTTTACAGGCCCTTCTTTCCGTTGAACCGAAGTTTCAGGTACCTGCACTGAGCAGGATTCAGAGATCGTACTAGCCCTTACGGGTTTGCGATCTCCTATGTTGATATTAGACAGTTAGAGTTCCCTGGTCACTGCGACCTGCTGTCTTCACAGCAGGCACTCCTTCTCCCGAAGTTACGGAGCCAATTTGCCGAATTCCCTTAGCCAAATTATTCCGACACGCCTTAGCCTTTTCAGCTAGGGGCACCTGTGTCAGATCTCGGTACGGACATTTAACTCCCTTTTCACGGGTTCCAGGGTGAAGCTGACTTTCGCCATAACATATTCATCTGCTTCTCGCCATTACGGCTCTCCACAGAGTTCGATGCTTAGACGGCGCGACGGCGCCGCTCAGCCTGCCCCGAAACGTCAGTTTTATTGTTAAATGGTACAGGAATATTAACCTGTTTCCCTTTTGATGTACTCGAATTACGGTACAACTTAGGACCGACTAACCCTCGGCTGACGATCATTGCCGAGGAAACCTAGCCCCTTCGGCGGTCAGGATTCTCACCTGACTATGCTGCTACTATTACCAGGATTTTCGTTTCCGCTCGGTCCACAGGACTTCACAGCCCTGCTTCTGCCCAAACGCAACGCCTTCCTACAAGATTACCTTTCGGTACTCCGTGGTATCGGTGGTCGACTTGAGCCCCGTCCATTTTCGGGGCCCCAAACCTCGACTGGTGGGCTGTTACGCACTCTTTAAAGGATAGCTGCTTCTAAGCTAACCTTCCAGCTGTCTAGGGCTTAGGACGCCCTTTAGTATTAACACTTAGTCGACACTTAGGGACCTTAACCACGGGCTGGGTTGTCTCCCTTACGGACTACAAGCTTACCCCAGTAGCCCGGACTCCAACCTTCTACGACGACGGTGGGTTCGGAGTTTGACAAGCGGTTGAGGGATTTCTCCCCCGGGACCACCAATCAGTGCTCTACTCCACCGACTATCTCCAGTTAGGTCATGCTGCGACATGTTTTGGAAGGAACCAGCTGATGCCGGGTTAGATTAGCCTTTCACTCCGAGACGCAGGTCACACGAATGATTTGCAGATCAATACCGCTTGCGGTCCTCCACGTAGCTTTCGCCACGCTTCAACCTGCCCACGCCTAGATCACCCGGCTTCGGGTCGTAACTTAGTGACTCCACGCACTTGTATACGCCGCACCTCACCCCGTAAGGGGTTGCGTGCTTGTTGCTTTCGCTTCGGCTTCCCAGATAAAAGGTTAGCCATCGCCACTTAGATACACTCCCTGGCCCGTTCTTCAAAACGTATGATATGACATCGGCATTGGAACTCGTACTACAACCTCGCGGTTGATTCCTTCGATCCAAAGATCCTTTCATGCCATATCGCTCCATCACCATCAGGTTTCAGGCACTTTTAACCTCCCTTTTGGGGGTACTTTTCAGTTTTCGGTCACCCTACTACTTCGCTATCGGTCTCAAGACGTATTTAGTTTTGGAAGTTGGTGCCTCCCAAATTCCCGCGTGATTTCCAACACACGGTACTCAGGAACATTTCCAGTTCCTCTTTTCATTGCTTACGTGACTTTCACACTCTACGGTCTAACGTTCCAGAAAAGTTCAGCTAAGAAAAGGTCGGAACCTTAGAAAGTTCCTATAACACCACATCTCCCTCACATTACTGGAGGGATTCAGTTTGAACTTTGCCGGGTTCATTCGCCATTACTAACGGCATCTCTTCGATTTCTCTTCCTGCCCCTACTAAGATGTTTCAATTCGGGGCGTTCCCGATCATGACTGATCAGCACAAATGTGCTAAGAGGTCTCATTAGGAAATCTCAGGTTCATAGATTCCATGCGTCTACCCTGAGCTTATCGCAGCTTGGCACGTCCTTCATCAGCGCTTGAGCCGAGCCATCCACCTGACGGCATAATTACCAGAGTCCATCTCACTTTGTCCAGTGAGCGTCTGATATGTAATATATACATGATCTCATCATACCTGATATGGGGTATCAGGTACATCCATCCTTCCCGGGCGACATGACTCGCCTGGTGCACTTGATGATTTGTGAATCGTAATGATCCAATGGACTTGCTGGGATTCGAACCCAGGGCCTTCGCCTTGCAAAGGCGACGATCTTCCAACTGATCTACAAGCCCTCGCTCGTATTTCCTCCAGCAAAATCTTGTTTCATTGAAGTGGGTTGCTGAATGTGGCAGTTTATCGATTTCTGACTGATAGCGTTGATCCGCTTTGTGCGGATCTTGCTTAGGAGGTGATCCAGCCGCAGATTCCCCTACGGCTACCTTGTTACGACTTAACCCCCCTTGCGAAATTTAGGTTCGAACACGGCACAAAATCCGTGCCCTCACCCATACCTCACTCGGGTGGTTTGACGGGCGGTGTGTGCAAGGAGCAGGGACGTATTCACCGCGCTATGTTGAAACGCGATTACTACGGATTCCAGCTTCACGAGGACGAGTTACAGTCCTCGATTCGAACTACGGCTGGGTTTAGGAGATTGCCATCACCTTTCGGTGTAGGAACCCATTGTCCCAGCCATTGTAGCCCGCGTGTAGCCCGGGAGATTCGGGGCATACTGACCTACCGTAGCCCGCACCTTCCTCTGGTTTAGCACCAGCGGTCCCCACAGAGTACCCATCATCCCGAAGGACATGCTGGCAACAGTGGGCACGGGTCTCGCTCGTTGCCTGACTTAACAGGATGCTTCACAGTACGAACTGACGACGGCCATGCACCTCCTCTCAGCGATTCAGGTAAGGTCTTTAGCCTGACCTACATCTTGCTGTCGCCCCCGGTGAGTTTTCCGGCGTTGAGTCCAATTAAACCGCAGGCTCCACCCGTTGTAGTGCTCCCCCGCCAATTCCTTTAAGTTTCAGCCTTGCGGCCGTACTTCCCAGGTGGTTCGCTTCACGGCTTCCCTACGGCACCAGAAACGGTCGCACCGTCCCTGACACCTAGCGAACATCGTTTACGGCTGGGACTACCCGGGTATCTAATCCGGTTCGTGCCCCCAGCTTTCGTCCCTCACCGTCGGACCCGTTCTGGTAAGACGCCTTCGCCACTGGTGGTCCCACAGGGATTACAAGATTTCACTCCTACCCCTGTAGTACCTCTTACCTCTCCCGGTCCCAAGTCTGACAGTATTCCCCGGAAGCCTAACAGTTGAGCTGTCAGATTTCCCGAAGAACTGATCAAACCGGCTACGGACCCTTTAGACCCAATAAAAGTGATTACCACTCGGGCCGCCGGTGTTACCGCGGCGGCTGGCACCGGTCTTGCCCGGCCCTTGCTAACACATGCCGTTTACACATGTGGACAGCCAACATAATATGCTGGCACTCGGTATCCCCTTATCGCGGTTTCCCGCATTGTAAAGTTTTCGCGCCTGCTGCGCCCCGTAGGGCCTGGATTCATGTCTCAGAATCCATCTCTGGGCTCTTGCTCTCACAACCCATATCCGTCGTAGGCTAGTAGGTACATTACACCCACTACCACCTGATAGACCGCAGATCCATCCTTAGGCAACCGAAGTCTTTGAACCAAAAAGCATTCCAGCATGAATGGTTTATTCGGAATTATCTCCAGTTTCCCGGAGTTATGCCAAACCTAAGGGCAGGTTATCCACGTGTTACTGAGCAGTTCGCTATGTTCACGAAGAACATTTAACTCGCATGGCTTAGTCGAATACCGATAGCAGTAACCTCTGGCAGGATCAACCAGAGTTATTTGTTAAAGCACACAAATTTGGAAGTTAACTAAGAATTGTCGGAAAAGAACTCTATATTTAATTAGAGAGTTGTTTTCTATGCACAATAGTTGGTTAATTCATTGATAGATAAAGTCACTATCAGTCAGAATTAACCGAACTGCCACATTCAACGTCAGACCGGAAAAGCTCCGGTCTCCACTAATGATTCTGATATGGAGGTGATTGAAATTCCAC
>NZ_CAAGTW010000018.1:0-9938 GCF_900774285.1 Methanococcoides sp. NM1 | reverse complement strand
GGTTCATTCTCTTGATAGAGGAATGGCTGAGGAGAAAGTTAAGGATTCAGACAGTGGTGGAATGTTTGAGGTGAGACATAGTGGAGCTAAGACAAAAATGAGAAAAAATTAGGGAACTACTGAATTTGTATTTTCTGTGCTTCTGGGGGATAAAAAGCATTATGGTACTGGAAGAATACTGTCCTGGCATTATCGTAGTTATGGGGACTCTTATCCTTTTGACTGCATTGGGATACATTTTCAGGAAGACCCGTATATTCTCAGAACAAAAGACTTTTGAGCAGTTTATTCTCTTTCTGGTAGCACTTGTCGGGCTTGTGGTTTTTGTGCTTACACTTCCTATCTCGGATAATACGAAGCAGACCCTCCTGAGTTTTTTTGGTATCCTGATCGGTGCCACCATTGCGCTGTCATCGACCACTTTTGTAGCAAATGGTATGTCTGGCATAATGCTAAGTCGTATAAAACCTTTCAAAGCAGGCGATTATATAAGGGTCGAAGAAACTTTTGGAAAGGTGTCGGAGATTGGGATACTGCATACTCAGGTCCAATCTATCAATCGTGATATTATTACCATACCGAACCTGAAATTGATCTCCAATCCTCTGGTCACCATAAGTTCATCGGGTACGATTATCTCGACTACTGTTTCATTAGGATATAATGTGTCAAGAGAGCAGATCGAAATGGCTCTCATCAAGGCAGCAGAAAAGATCGAACTTGAGAATATTTTTGTACATGTGGTCGAATTAGGTAACTTTTCAGTTACTTACAAGGTAGGGGGGCTTTTGAAAGATGTATCCAGCCTTATAACCAAAAGATCTGATCTGAAAAAGATGATATTCGATAGCCTTCACGAAGATAATATCGAAATAGTTTCTCCAACATTTATGAATCAGAGGATCTACGATAAAAATGCAGTTTTCATGCCTTCTGATCATGATAAAGTAAGTGTTAAACCACCTGCAACTTATGAATATGTCACACAGGTTACAACAGAGGATGTGATTTTTGGCAAGGCTATAGAGGCAGAGATCACTAAAAAAATAGATAAACTGATCGAAGATATGGAGCAAAAACAGAATGAGTTCTTTGATCTGATCAATGGGATCAGTGATGAGAATATTAAATCAACAGAAAGGCAAAATCTTGATTCCATATTGGAGCAGAAAAACAAGCTAAAAGATGATCTGGAATCTGTAAATGAGGTACTAAAAAAGGAAGGGGGTACATCTGCTGATGGTGTCAAACTAAAGGCTCTCCAGTATCTCGATTCAAAAGCAGTTGAGCTTAATAACGAAATTAAGGAGCTACGGGGAAGGGTTGGCAAGGAAATTGAAAAATGACCTGTCGTGCCTGAATCTTTTTTTATTTTAAAAATGGGTTAAAGCAACAGTAATGTCATTTCACCAATTGGTTTATGATAGATATTCAGGGATAAATTTTTATATTGTAACTTGTTTTTCTTTGTATTAAACCTAGTCTTTTTGTACTAACTTTACTTACAATGGTGCAAATATGCACTGTTTATATTATCATCCGGTTTACATGCTAGTATTAATTAATGTCCTGACGTACGCAAAAAGGAGAAGATGGAATGAATGTGGAGATACCCTATGGAAAGGACTTTGTTGATCTTGAAGTGAAAATACCCCATGAGGTGCTTTCGCCGAACGAGCCGGAGGTAGGGGATGAGTCCGGGATAATCTCACATGCACTTTCAAACCCAATGGGCATGGAACCTTTTGAGGATTTTTTAAAGAATGCTGACAGCCTGCTGGTCATTGTAAATGATGCCACCCGTCCGACACCAACTGCCCGCGTACTTCTTGAGATGAAGGTTATACTTCTTTCTCATCCCGATGTAAAGTTCATAGTGGCAACAGGTGCACACAGGGCACCCACGGAGGATGAGTTCAGGTTCATTTTCGGGGAGATCTATGATGAAATAAGGGACCATATCTTTGTGCATGATGCCAGAAAGGATGAGGATATGGATTATCTGGGTGTTTCCTCCAACGGCACAGAAATGTATATCAACAAAATGATCAGGCAGGCAGGAAATATCCTTGTTATCGGAAGTGTGGAACCGCATTATTTCGCAGGCTACACAGGTGGGAGAAAATCTTTCCTTCCGGGAGTTGCAGGCTACAAGACCATTGAGATGAACCACAAGCATGCCCTCTCGAATGCAGCACAATCCCTTGCTCTTGAAGGCAATCCTGTTGCAGAGGATATGACCGATGCCATGGAAATGCTAAAGGACCTTAATATCTTCTCTGTCCAGACTGTGCTTACTGCAGATCATGGTCTTTATGCAATGACAGCAGGAGACCTTTTTGAATCCTTTGATGCTGCTGTTGTAAAGGCCAATGAGGTTTTCGGCACAAAGTTCAAGAAGAAAGGCAACATCGTGCTCACAGCAGCACCATATCCTATGGATATCGATCTTTACCAATCACAAAAGGCTCTTGAGAACGGCAGGCTTGCTCTCGAAGATGGCGGTATCATTATTCTTGTGTCCAAGTGCCGTGACGGGGTAGGGGATGATACGTTCCTTAATTTACTTGGTTCTTCAGCAACCTGCAATGAGGTTATGGCAAAGACCTCTGAATGTTACAAACTGGGATTTCACAAGGCTGCAAGGATGGCACAGATCGGCACATGGGCTAAAATGTGGGCTGTATCCGACCTTGACAGTGATGTCCTGAAGTCTGCGAAACTGGAATCACAGGAAGGGATCCAGGAAGCTTTTGACAAGGCTATCAATATTATTAAAGAGCAGGGCAAGGAGCCTTATGCTATTATTCTGCCTCAGGGCAGTCTGACAGTACCTCTTATTGAATAATGGTGAAATTATGGATCAGCAGATCATTGACGGATTACGGGATATTGTAGGTGAGGGTCATATCAGTACATCTACGGCTGAGCTGTATGCTTATTCTACCGATGCCGGAATACACCGCAGTATGCCTGATGCTGTGATCAGGCCAAAGACTACTGCTGAAATCGAAAAAATTGTAAAGCTCGCAAATGAGTATCTTTTTCCAATTGTCCCGAGGGGTGCAGGTACCGCTCTTTGTGGTCACAGTGTTCCTATTGCTGGTGGTCTGGTCATTGATCTGCAAAGGATGAACAAGGTAAAGGACCTACATATTGAAGATCTCTATGTGGTGGTAGAGCCGGGTGTGATCCACAAGGACCTGAATGCAGAGCTTAAGAACTATGGATTTTTCATTCCCGGTCCTTCCAGTGGTAATGTGGCCAATATTGGTGGCATGGTAGCGACCAATGCTTCAGGTGGCAATGCAGTGAAATATGGAGCTACAAGGGATTACGTTCTTGGAATGGAGGTCGTGTTCCCCAATGGAGAGGTCGCAAGGCTTGGTTCAAGGACGTTGAAGAACTCTGCAGGATACCAGCTGGAAAAACTGATGTGCGGTATGGAAGGAACACTGGGTATCATAACTGAGATCAACATGCGGATCGTTCCACTTCCTGAGACCACTGCAGTTGCAGTAGCAGTATTTGATACGCTGGAGAAAGCAGGTAAGTGCGTTTCCAATATCATTGCAAAGCCTCTGATACCTTCAGGGTTGGAGCTTATGTCAAGGGTTTGCATCCAGGCGGTGAACAAGGCTGTTTGCATGGGGTTGCCTGATGAAGAAGCTATACTTTTGATAGAGGTCGATGGCAGCACTAATGATGTGAAGGACCAGATCGAGACGGTAATGGAAGTTTGTAAGGCTTCAGGTTCTCTTTCTGTTGATTTCACCGATGATCCTGAGAGAAAGGAAGAATTGTGGAAGGGCAGAAAGGCAATGATACCGGCGTTGTCGAAGTATGATGATGATCTTGTAACTGTTATGCTTGCCGATGATATGGCTGTCCCGATGAGCAAAGTTCCTGAGGCTGTCAAAGCTTTCCAGGAGATCTCCGATAAATACGATATAATCATTGCCAGTTATGGTCATTCAGGTGATGGGAACCTGCATACTAAGGTGTTAATGGATCCCACGAAGAAGTCCCATTGGGACCAGGCGGAAAAGGCAGTTGAAGAGATCTACGAGAAAGTAATGGATCTTGGTGGAACGATCACCGGAGAACATGGTGTTGGTATGACCAAAGCTCCGTTCTTCCTTAAGGAAAGACAATGCAGCCTTAATGCCATGAAAACTATCAAGATGGCTCTGGATCCCAATAATATTATGAACCCAAATAAGATCATGGACTGGGAGGGCAATTTCATTTCCCATCTGCGGTACCATCTGGAGGATGAGTGAATGAGGACAGATAATCTGAAAAACTGGAAAAAAGAGCTGCTCAACTGTACCCAGTGCGGGTTCTGTAAGGAGGTCTGCCCTATATTTGACAATCTCGAATGGGATTCTTCAGCGGCAAGGGGTAAGATGGCTCTTTGTTATGGATTGTATTCCGGGGATATCGAACCTGATGAGTCTGTACTGGAACGCATCTACCAATGTACCACCTGTGCTGATTGTACTCGCAGGTGTCCTTCATCCACAGGGGTAGTTGAGGTTATCGAAGCTGCACGAAAAGATATTGTTGCATCAGGAGTAGTAGGTTCAACTCACCAGAAGATCGCTGATTCCATTGCTACATTGGGAAATCCGTTCGGCGAAGAGAAAAGCCGAAAAGAACTGTTCGGTGAAGTTCCTCATCCTGCTAAGATCGCCTATTTTACAGGTTGCAGTGCAGCTTATCGTAATAAAGAGACTTCTACTGCAGGCATCTCCATATTGAAGAAGCTTGGAGTGGACTATACACTACTTGATGAGGTTTGCTGTGGGAGTGTGCTTGGAAGGATAGGGTTTTCGGATGATGTGATCAGAAAGCAAGCTGAAGCGAACCTTAAAGCAATTGAGGACACCGGTGCTGAGATCGTGCTGTTCTCATGTGCGGGGTGTTTGAGGATGTTCAGGAAAGAATATCCTCGCTTTAAGGCCATGTCTTTCAGAGCAATGCACTTTGTTGAGTGGCTCAATGAGCAGGAATTTGATCTGAAACCTTACAACAGGAAGGTAACCTATCATGATCCATGCCACATTGGCAGGCACTTAGGGATCTATGATGCACCCCGTGATGTGATCAATATGATTCCGGAGATCGAGTTCGTGGAAATGAAAGATAACAGGGAATCGGCACGCTGCTGTGGCGGCGGTGGAGGGGTCAGATCAATGTTCCCTGAAATATCCCGGCAGATCGCGGAGAAAAGAGTGGATCAGGCTGAAATCGCAGATGTTCTGCTTACCACATGCCCTTTCTGTGTTAATAACCTGAAACTGGGTGTAAGTGAAACTTCGACGCTCGAAGTCAGGGATCTACTCGAGCTAATAGATGAACTTCTGGAATGATCGGATCGATTTTATTGATCTTCCAGATCATTTTGTTTCTATTTTTATAAAGAAAAGTCTTTAGTATGGTTGGTATTAATTGACAATATAGGTATTGTTGGAACCAAAAGATTGACATGCGGTTAAACCATACCGGTAAAGGTGGTAGTACGATGACATTGGGAAATATGTCATTCATATCTGAGCAAAGCAATTCGAAGCGATTATCTTTGCATCAGTTTAGAACATAGATGTGGAATATGGATGATCTCGAAAAGGGAATGTGAACGCTCCTCGTGCGTAATGGTAAATAGCAACGATCTTGTGGATGTTGAAGTAATTAATACATCCGATGCGATCGATGTTCCGGAAAAGCAGGGTCAAGATAGTAGCACCCGTATGAATATTGTACAATATTTACATTCAGTTTCCAAAGTGGTCAATGATGCATCTTCACTGGAGGCAGGTTTTCAGCAGATCGTGAAAATGGTTCCATGTGGTATGCAAAATTCGTCGATCGCATGTTCAAGGATTATTTTTGATGATCTAATGTTCCAATCTGATAATTTCGAAATATCCCGATGGAAATATGCATCTGAAATCTTCGTTGATGGTGCAGTTCATGGCAGTCTGGAAGTTTATTATCTTGAAGAATTGCCAGGTCCAGATGGTGGCTCTTTCCTGAAAGAAGAGGAAGATATTGTCGATTATATCTCTGATTGTCTTGGTAAGTTCGTTGAACGCATACTTGTGGCAAAGGACCTGAACATATTTAAGAACATTTCTGATAATGCAAACTATGGTATTGCAGTCCTTGATATGAAAGGAAGTCTTCTTTATCTCAACGAGGCATTTGCGTCAATGCATGATCATTCTCTTGAAGATGTACTTGGCGATCACTTTTTGATGTTCTATAATGAAGAACAGGTTCCTCGCTTGAAGTATTTACGTGACAAGTTACTTAATAATGGATATTTCCAACAAGAAGGGGTCTGGCATATGAGGAAGAATGGCAGTATTTTCCCTGCTATGCTTGACTCTCATGTGATCTTTGATCAGGATAATGTGCCTTCTAATCTTTCTGTAATGTTGCATGATGTCAGTGAGGCAAAGAAATCCGAAGATACTCTTAAACGCGCGCAAGCTATTGAAGATGCTGCCAATTGTTCCAAGAGTGAGTTCCTTGCGAATGTTAGTCATGAGCTAAGGACACCTCTTAATTCAATAATTGGTTTTTCCGAGATATTACTGGATGGTCGATGTGGGGATCTTACTGATGTTCAGCGAAGATATCTCCAAAATGTATCCAAGAATGGCAATCATCTTTCTGAGATTATAAATGACATCCTTGAGATCTCAATGATCGAAGCAGGAAAGGAGGAAGCCAAGTTCGAAAAGTTTAGCATAATTCCTGCGTTTATGGAAGTAAAGGATTCGATAATGCATTCGATTTTGAAAAAGGATGTTTCGTTCTCTTATGATATGGATCCTGAGCTTCCGCAGATAAATGCCGATAAGGCAAAGTTCAGGCACATTATTTACAATCTTCTGTCTAATGCTGTCAAATTCACTTCAGAGGGGGGGAATGTGAACGTTGAGGCTAAAACCCTTGGTGAGATGATGCATATCATTATCAAGGATGATGGTATCGGTATTCCAAAGGAGCAATTGCCTCATCTGTATGACAAGTTTTATCAGGTGGATGGTTCCACAAAGCGACTTTATAGCGGTACCGGTTTAGGGCTTGCACTTACAAAGAAACTTGTGAGTCTTCATGAGGGTCAGATGTGGGTGGAAAGTGAACCGGGTAAGGGCACCACTGTTCATGTGATGCTTCCGATTTAAGTTTATATTGCAGGATAGTTTCAGGGTATCAGTATGTCACCGATAGCATGAATGATGCCATTAGTGCATTCGATGTCTTCTTTTTCGATAGGGATTCCATTGATCATAACATCGCCATCGTTTGTAATTTTCAATATCTTGCCGTTGAGCGCAGTCAATGAGTCAACTTCTTTGAGATCTGATGTCAGATACTTTCCTTCGACAACATGGTAGTTTATGATGTACATAAGGTAGTCAATTTCATCAAATGCCTCATCTATTACACTTTCGGGTATCGGCTCGAATGCTTTTTCAAGGGGTGCAAATATTGTATATGGTCCGTTGTTATCGAACTTTTTATCAAGGCCTAGTTTTTTAGCAGCATTTACAAGTGTTGGAAAATCGCCTATCTCTATTGCTGTTTGTACAATGCTCTTTGTTTCACCCATGTAAATATCCCCCGATTAGATCTTGTCAGATCGATACATGATCTAAATATGTCTGGTCTAAAGGATGCTGCTGCAACTTATGTAGCATCCTTTAAAAGGCAGTCTCAATATGAATCAAGCTGCGCACGCATCAGGTCTTGTTTCTTCTTTTCAAGGAAGCTGTATACAGAACCGTGGTTTGCACCGTCGATAAGCATTTCCAATGCTGTCCTCATTATAAGTATCTGTTCGGGATGGCCTATGACACTTACTGTTTTTCCGTAGACTGAGATTTTGACACCTATAAGGCTCTCCGCTATTTCTCTTGTCTTTCCACCTTTGCCGATGATCCTTCCTTTAAGGCGCAGTAATTCCTTTGGTGTTGATGCTGCCCGTGAGAGGTCAATTATCTCGAGCATTAACATATCATCATCAAAGAAGCTGTATGCTTTTTCAGGGTTGAATCCTCTTCCAATGGCATGTATGACATCAACTGCTCTCATAGCTCCGACCGGGTCATCGCCAGCTATTACTTCCACCGTACCGCTTTCACTGTTAATGTCCAGTTTGGAGGTGGATTTATTTTCGATCATATTTTTAACACTGCCTTTTGGGCCGATGATCGCGCCGATTCTGTCCTGGGGTACTTTGATATGTGTCATGTGGTCTACCTGCTGATTATTATTATTATTATTATTATTATAGTTACGTTTTTTAGTTCTCTGGTTCTGGTTCTTTTATCCGTGCATAAATGCTTTCGGGTGATTCATCGACCTTATAGCGTTTAAAGTATCTGAGTATGTTCTCGATATCTCGCTTTAAGAACTGGTCTGCACGTGGATGTTCCAGAGTTACGGATTGTCCCATGTCGATAATAATGGGAGTTATATCTTCCGGATCGATCAGTATGTTGTATTCACTAAGGTCGCCATGGACAAGGTTTGCATCTACATAGAGCTTATGCATGTAGTCTATCACGGTTTCAAATATCAACTGCCCGTCTTCGTTTTCTATCTTCATGTCTTTGAGCAGGGGGTATGGTTTGCCATTCTCTCCCATGAATTTCATTATTAGTATGTTCCTTTCGGTAGTTATGGGTTCGGGCACACGAATGCCAGCTTGCTTTGCCCTCATGAGGTTCCTGAACTCTTTCTTTGTCCATGCAAAGACTATGTCCCTCTTGTTATGGCGTACATTACTGAAACGTGGGTCTCCGAGAATGTAATCTTCCATTGATCTAAAGCTGCTTGAAGATATCCGGTAGATCTTTATTGCGATTTCTTCCTCTTCTCCATCTGCGAGGAAGACATTTGCTTCCTTTCCTGTACTTATGGATCCGCCCAGTGCCTGTACGATTCCTTTGTTGGATAATGTATATAGTGCCTTTAATGTGGCGTTATCAAATACATTCTCGGTTACTTTGAGACTATCGCTGTCTTTGCGTTTAATTCGCAATTTATCAACGCTATTGTCAAGGCGTTTTATCTTGCCTTCAAGTTCTTTTTTCATAATTATCCTTTCAGGAAACCTTTGCGCTCAAGCCAATTTACCTGTGGGCGTGTGTATTTCCATATAACATCTGCTTTTGTATCCTGGAAGTCCCATGGAACGGCGATCACAATATCACCTTCACGTATCCAGTTGCTTTTTTTCATAGATCCGGGGATGCGTCCCATGCGGACGACACCGTCCATGCACCGGAGCTTTACCCGGCTTGCACCCATAAGGTTCTCCACGGTTGCAAGAACTTCCCTATCCTCTGTTTGTGGTGTTCTTACACGTGTTACTTGTTTGGGTACATCATTATCTTTTCCAGATTTCTTTTTATCCAGCCCAATTCCTCTTTCAGATTTATCCAATATATTGCATCATTTATGTCTCATCCATTGTTAAAGGTTGCGTGTGTTTCCTATTGTTTGAACCTGTTTTTGAATTTATGGTGCTATTCTCGATTCCTGTCATATGGGCAGGCCAGTTCTATGTTTTATGGATAAGGTGCATTGTAAATTTTCGATCATATTCGCATGATTAAACCCTCGGATACGAAATGTATTTATAATAGTGTGCACATGTAAGGGTCCTCGCAAGGCGAGTAAATATGCGGGTCGGCAATTATGAATGATCCGTTTGTTACTTCCCTCTGTGAGATTGGCAATTTATAAGGCATCAAAAGTCTTATATACCAACAACGACATTTATTTAATTCCGCACAACGTGTGTGGAATTTCAATCACCTCCATATCAGAATCATTAGTGGAGACCGGAGCTTTTCCGGTCTGACGTTGAATGTGGCAGTTCGGTTAATTCTGACTGATAGTGACTTTATCTATCA
>NZ_CAAGTW010000017.1:0-13174 GCF_900774285.1 Methanococcoides sp. NM1 | reverse complement strand
TTGTTAATTTGCCTGATGGCTTCTATAAGATCAGATCCGTCAAAGAGTCACAATCCCCGATGGGTGGAACGTATTACTACATCGGAGAAAGAACGGTAATTATTCAGGATGGAAATGCCATCACCGGTGCTGAGGTTGTAGCAAAATCCACCAGTGAAACTGAGATGGATCAGCTAAAGGATAAGATCGAGAACGGAACCTGTGCAGGATTCACTGGTACTGCTACCGTTTCAGGTACTGCAATGTTCGAGATGATGCCTGGAACAAACGTTGCACAAAAGAATGCAACCATGGGAATATTCCTTGAAGAGTTATTCGAAAAGAAGAATGCAATATCATCAGAACCATCAGTGTCACTGCCAGTAGCTGCTTTCACCGCAAATGTAACTTCAGGTGATGCACCTCTGACCGTTCAGTTCACAGACCTGTCCGAAAATGCAACCTCCTGGTTCTGGGACTTTGGAAATGGAGAAAACTCCACACAACAGAATCCTGTCTATTCATATGGTAGTGTGGGAACCTATTCCGTGACACTAACTGTAACCAATGCGAGGGGAAGTGATACTGAAATTATGGTTGATTACATCGCTACAACACTGCCTGATGCATATAAAAATAAACGCATTGTATTTTTGGTAATAGGTTCTGAAGATACTTGCAGGGTGAGGGGTGCGGTCGCAGAAATGGGTATGGACAATGTCGATGTCTATGGCAGTTACCGTATGGATACAGTAGAATCACTATTCACTCCTTTTGATGAAAGCATCGATCTGGGTCAATATGACATCATTTTCATAACCAAAAAGGGTGGAATGTCCTTTATGGGGGCAAACCTGAAGCCTCAGGTACTCGAAATGATGGAAAATAAAAAGGCTGAAGCCCATGTGGTTGACTGGAACTATGGTGTCTGCACCGTTGATTTTACAAATCATTCTTATCTCAGGGACGATGAGACATGTTACTATCTTGAAGACTACTGGAATCAGAGATATGATGGGAACATGATTCGTCTTCTCACATATCTTTCGGCGGTAGACCTTTCAAAGCCCTTCAGTGAGTATGACGGTGAAATCGAGATTGAGGCACCTGCGATAATGCCATCGGTTGCGATATACCACCCGGACGCAGATGCCGTTTTTGAAAACCTGGAATCATATCTGGAATGGTATGAAGTGGATGATGGAACCCACCATGTTTATGATCCTGACAATTACACAGTCGGTGTCACATTCTTCGCATCGTGGGATGATGATATATGCGACGATGCGGTGAAAAGCGTTATAAATAAACTGGAAGCCAGGGGGATTAACGTCATTCCTGCTTATAGGCCATCAGTCTTATTCACAGACGATGCATACGACTTTTTCAAAAAAGATGATGAATGGAAAGTAGATGCCTTCATTGATCTTGGAAAAGGTGTGTGGATAATGTCTTCTGCTGTAAAGAATAGTGAATATCTGCAGGAGGCGAATGTGCCCGTTATCAATGGAATCATATATCAGGGCACTATCGAAGACTGGGAAAATTCCACCACGGGCCAAGATCCCTGGTTCCAGTACCAGATTCCCATCATGGAGATCGGGGGTGAGATCGAATCTATAGTGATCGGTGGAGAGGTATTTGACGAAACACTCCAGGCCAAGGTAATCAAACCGATCGATTATCAGGTAGATTGGCTGATCGACCGAACAGTAAGTTGGATGGATCTGCAACATATCGCTAATGAGGATAAAAAGGTTGCAATCATCTACTATGCTCACGGTAAAGCGGGGGCAATGGTCGCAGGCAACCTTGATGTTGTTCCCAGCATACCGAACCTGCTGGATGCGATGAACGAGAGCGGGTACGACCTTGACGGAATGCAGCCGAACAGGTCCGAATTCCTGCAGCTCGTACTGCAGCAGGGCAGAAATATCGGAGTATGGGCACCCGGTGAGCTGCAGAATATGGTGGAGAACTATGATGTTGAACTCGTGCCTGTCGAGACGTACATGGAATGGTTCGAGAATGATATTGAACCTGAAGCAAGGCAGAGCGTGATCGATACATGGGGAGAACCTCCCGGACAGGCAATGGTGTATGAGAACGAGAGCGGCAAGTACTTTGTTATTCCAAAGATCTCGGTTGGTAACATCCTTGTTGCCCCTCAGGCTACAAGAGGCACCTCACAGAATGATACTCTCTTGTACCACGACCAGACAATGCCTCCATCTCACCAGTTCATTGCATTCTACCTATGGCTTAAGAATGGATATGAGGCGGATGCTGTTGTTCACTTTGGAAGGCATGGAACACAGGAGTGGTTACAGGGTAAAGGTACAAGCCTTTCAAGTAAGACCTGCTGGCCTGCGATCCTGATCCAGGATATGCCTGTTGTGTACCTCTATGAAGTGGGAGGTATTGGAGAGGGCATTATGGCAAAGAGGAGAGGTAACGCGGTCATGGTGGACCATGCAACACCTGCAATCGTGAGTGCAGGCCTCTACGGAAATCTCACTCTTCTGCATGATAAGATGCACTTTTACGAGACAGAAGATGATGAGAATATGGTAGCTGCATACCAGAATTCGATCATAGACTACTATACGGACCTCAACTTTGAATCTGAGCTCAATGTATCGGCCGATGATTTGCGGGAGATGAATAAAACCGAGTTTGATAACTTTGTCCTCCATGGTCCCGTGCATGATTATCTGCATGAGCTTGCAAGTGAATTCATACCTTATGGACTGCATATCCTTGGAGAGCCAATGGATAATGAGGGACTTATAGCCATGGTAAAATCAATGCTCGGTGAGAACTTTGAGGAGCATGTTGCGGCGGCAGACCTGTTTGATGATCCTGATGAGTTGGAGCCTGCACATTCCCCGAACGGGCTTGACGAGCTCTTAAACGGTGTCCTGGTCAATGGAACAGATCCGCTAGATCTCCTAATTGATCGATTTAATATCACATATTCATCAGGAGAGTTCGTTGCAAATACCACATCCGATGGAATCGGAGAATATGATTTCTCTATAGTAAAAGATGGAAAATACACGCTCTACGCATTTACACAAACTGAAGATGGCTGGCTGACCGGCAAAGAGTACATTACAATCGAAAACGGCGAGGCACTCTCCGATGTAAGATTGAACCTTACAAAGAATGCGACAGGTGCAACAAATGCAGAACTTGAATATGTTATTGAACTGTTAGAGGACAACCCTCCGGTTCCCAAAGACACAGGATCAGGTGCAATATCTGGAAATGTCACCTATAGTCCAATGGGATCAGAGTGGGGGGTAGACGATTCAATGGTAGTTCTTCAGAAAGATAACAATATTCAGGAAGTTTATGTCAATAGCTCAACAAATAAGTACACATTCCAAAACCTGCCTGATGGGACATATGTTGTAACTGCACTATATCATAGTGTATCCCAGTATGGAGATAGCTGGTATATTGCAACAAATAACGTCAAGATACAGGATGGGGCAGCCACCAACCTGGATATCAATATGGAGACAGATGTAAGTGGTGATGCACAGGATCTAATCTGTTTCCTCGGACAGGTTTCTGGTCAAACATATTCAATCGAAACAGGAACTGAAGAACCAGAATGCAATGTTGTCTTAATACAGCGTCTTTCTGATGAGCAGATGCAGGTTGTAGAAGATCTGAATCTTGCTGTGCAACATGCTGAGAATATCAGGGGATGTATCATTGAGATTCCGGCGATGCTCGATGCACTGGAAGGAAAATATGTTCCACCTGCCCTTGGAGATGACCCTCTGAGAAGTCCGGAGGTCCTGCCTACCGGAAAGAATTTCTATGCATTCAATCCGAATATTGTTCCAACAAAAGAATCATGGAATGTTGCTAATACACTGGTTGATGCGTTCCTCACCGAATGGAACCAAACCCACGGCGACTATCCCAGAAAGGTTGGTTTTGTGCTGTGGTCTGGCGAATCCATGAGGCATAAAGGTGTCATGGAATCTGAGAT
This sequence comes from Methanococcoides sp. NM1, assembly GCF_900774285.1. Lineage (NCBI taxonomy): Archaea > Methanobacteriati > Methanobacteriota > Methanomicrobia > Methanosarcinales > Methanosarcinaceae > Methanococcoides > Methanococcoides sp. NM1. The sequence continues at coordinate 9,186 of NZ_CAAGTW010000017.1, read as the reverse complement.
ACTGTACATGATGGGAGTAAGACCAGTATGGGATTCATCCGGTAAGGTGGTAGATGTTGAGCTGATTCCGGAAGAGGAACTTGGAAGGCCCAGGATCGATGCCGTGGTCACCATGACCGGAATATACCGTGACAACTGGAAGTGGCAGGTTCAGTTGATGGACAGGGGTGCACGGCTGGCAGCCCAGGCAAATAATTCCAGCTATCCGAACTATATCAGAGAAAATTCAGATACAATATACAATACCCTGATGGCCACTGGCAACTACACCGAAGAAGATGCAAGGAAGATATCCCAATGCAGAGTATTCGGGCCAGATGAGGGAAGCTGGGGAGCCGGTGGATTCAGAAAGGCCGTGACTGCCACTGGTACCTGGGAGGATGAAAGTAAAATTGCCAATCTCTACATCAATTCCATGAGCTATGCATATGGTGACAATATATGGGGTAATCTTGATAGCGAGGTTTTCAGAGAAGTGCTTTCCAACACGGAGGCTGTCATGTTCAGCCGCAGCGGTAACGATGGCCGAGGCAGTGGCAGTGTGGTCTTTGACCATGTCTATGAGTTCTTCGGTGGATTCGGCATGGGTGTAAGGGAAGTTTCCGGAGATACGCCGGAAATGTACATAGTCAATCTCAAGAATCCGGATGAGGCAGTGGTAGAGACCCTTGGTGAATTCCTTACAAGGGACCTGCGTGCCAAATACTACAATCCAAAATGGATCGAAGGTATGATGGAACACGACTATTCCGGTGCCAGTGAGATCGAGAGTGTGCTGGAGGACTTTGCTGGACTGGGCTTCACGCTTCCTGACGAGATCACTGATGATATGTGGAAGGAGTTCTATGATGTCTATGTTCAGGATAAGTATGACCTCGGGCTGAAAGAATGGTTCGATGAGGAGAATCCATGGGCACGCCAGTCCATGAACTCCATGATGATTGAAGTCATACGCAAGGATTACTGGGATGCTTCAGATGAGGTCATCCAGAATCTGGTGAATGAGTATGTTGAGTCTGTCGTAGAAAATGGCGTAACATGCTGCCACCACACCTGCGGTAACCCACTTCTCGATGAATATCTGCAGGGCGTGATGTCAGTACCCGGTGTCGTCAGCAAGGAGACCATGGATGAGTATAACCGGCTGATGAAAGAAGCCACCTGGAGAGAAACAGCAGCAGCACCATCCACATCATCAAAGACCAGTAAAAAGAGTGCTGGAAGCAGTACCGGAAATCAGAGCATGGTAACGGATGGTGGCTACGGAACCACGGCTGAGCAGGCACCAGAGGCTTCTCAGCAAAGCACACCAGACAACTACGTTGAAGGGTATGAAATGACAAAAGAATCCACAACAAGTGATTCAGCCTCATCATCTACATCCTTCTCCGGTGCTGATATTTTAGGCAGCGTGTTGGTCTTGTTAGCCGTTGGTGCCATATCGATCGGTTTCAGGAGACGAAGGATCTAAAATCAATTTAGTAGCACTTCGATAATGTTGTCGAAGTGCTTTGTTATTTTTTTAATCTGATTATCTAAGTGATTGATTTTCAATACTTGGTTATATGCATGCCATAACAAATTTTATAGCTAATATTTAAAAACAATAATTCGAATCGCATAAAATCTATAGACACTTGTCACAATTTAGTCTAAGACCTTTGTCATGTGGCAAATGCCAGATAACTGAATATTGGAAATGTATTTTAGATATATCTCTTCGAGAATTATTAGCCTTCAAAGTCTCAAGGATAGATGGAAGCTTCACGCTTAATACTTCAAGATCAGAACCAAATAAGCTAAAATTCCCCCGACGGCTTTTAATTCAAGATTCAAAGCACACCACTGGCGATGTATCTTGGGATCGAAACCTCACAAATCATTTTTTTAATTTCTTCCCTTAGTAGAGCTTTCGAGATGTAATGACATTTCTAAAAACGTTTAAATTGTATTTTAATCATATACTAGTAGGGTATGTTTACTGAATGTTCTATCATCTGAAGAAGGGAGTGCTTCAATGGGATCCGAAAATGAATATCGCATGATATTTGAGAAATCTCCTCTGGGAATAATCTATTTTGACCGTGATGGTATTGTTACTCTTTGCAATGAACGGTCTTCAGGGATCATTAGTAAAAAGAAGGAAGCTATCATCGGATCGGATATAATGTCCATTTTTAATGACGAGCAAATGACTTCTACTATTCAAAAAGTGCTCTCAGGGACACCTGTTCATTATGAAGGGGAGTATTTACCCGGTTTTGCAGTACCATCTGTTAAGATGGAGGTCCATTGCAGTCCGGATATGTCGGAAGACGGCGCACTTCTGGGTGGTATCTGCATTATCGAGGATATAACACAGAGGAAGGGCCTTGAAGATACCTTGAAACTTGATGAATCCCGACTTGAAGCACTTCTAGAGCTTGAACAGATGATGGATTCACCCATGCAGGAGATAGCAGATTTTGTTCATGAAGAAGCTGTCAGGCTTACAGGTAGCACTATTGGTTACCTGGCATTTCTGAATGAGGATGAGTCGGTCCTTACAATGCATACCTGGTCGAACAGTGTGATGAAAGAGTGCACCGTTCCTGACCGGAAATTCGTCTATGAAGTAAAAAATATCGGTCTTTGGGGTGAACCGATCAGACAACGGAAACCTGTTATAATCGACAACTACATCGCCCCACATCCTCTCAAGAGAGGCTATCCTGAAGGTCATGTGGAACTCACTAACTACATGGCAGTCCCTGTGTTCGAAGGTGGCAGGATCGTTGCAACCGCAGGTGTCGGAAACAAGGACGGAGATTATGATGCTTCCGATGTTCGCCAGCTGACGCTGCTGATGCAGGGCCTGTGGAGGCTTATCCAGCGCAGGGAGTCCATTGAGGCACTAAAAAAATATGCGGAGGACCTTGAACATTCGAACGAGCTCAAAGAGCTTTTCTCCGATATCATGCGCCATGATCTTTTAAATCCTGCAGGGATCGTCAAGGGTTATGCCGAGCTTTTGCTTGAGATGGAGGATGATGAGAAGAAGCATGATATGGTTCAAACAATTGAACGCAACAACAAAAAACTGATCGACATGATCGAGAATGCTGCAAGGTTTGCAAAACTGGATACCTTTGAGGAGATCGAGTTTCAGGAAATGGACATCGCTCTTGTTATTGAGGGTGTGATCGGTAACTTCAGGCCCAATATCGAAGAGAAGCAGATGATAGTTGAATTTGATCATAAGGGTGCCTATCCTGCAAGAGCAAACCCGATGATTGAGGACGTTTTTTCAAATCTGTTGTCGAATGCGATAAAATACAGCCCTGAAAAAGAAAGAATCATCATAGACATCTATGATGCTGGTGGTGACTGGAAAGTATCGGTTACAGATCTTGGTGAAGGAGTTGCGGACGAGAACAAGCCGGAATTGTTCGAGCGATTCAAACGTGTCACGAAAAAAGGGATTAAAGGAACAGGCCTTGGTCTTGCCATAGTAAAGAAGATAATCGATCTTCATGGTGGCAGTGTGGGTGTTGAGGACAATCCTGAAGGTCGGGGAAGTATTTTCTGGGTCATTTTGGAAAAATGGGATTAAAGGCCTCTGTGAGAGACTGCGGTGGTATATTTTAGACCAAGTTTATTCTATTGTTTCATCTCCCTCTCTTCTTGGTGGCGAAAAAACATTTTCATCCATCTCTCCCGTTGTGGTTGCCACTTTGATCTTATATTCCTCCCCATATTTCCAGACATCACTGAGTTTTATCGTTTCTTTTTTAGCTTTTTGTGATACTATCTGGCTATCTATATCGTAATCATCCCTGTTTAAGTAGATCTTGTCCACAATAATGCTGGCATCACTTCCATTTCTTATTGATATTGTGATCTTCTTATCCGGATTCCCCGATCCATCAAGTTCAAACTTAACATTTTCAATGCTCAGTTTATTGGAAGATTCTTTTTGTTTTCCCAATATGCTTCTGGTCCCGAAGTAAAAACCAATGACAACCCCTGTCATCTGGATATATGCAGTTACAATGTCTTTATTCTTAAATTCATAAAAGATCGATAAAAGCAGCAAGAACGTAAATCCTATTACAAAGGTTCCAGCGATAGCTCTCCTCATCTCGCCTTTGTTCAGATCTTTGTCAGCTGAGTACCCCATAATAAGTATTCCTGCGAATACAAAAAGAACTATGCCTAGAATGATGGGTATCCATTTTTCCGGTAATACTGTCATCGGTAATATCTCATTGACAGAATCATTCAAACTTGTTACAGTTTCATCTATGGCTGTTACTTTGGTATTGGTATCATTTTCAACACTTTCTGCCGATGAAACCAGACTTAAGGAAAGAATTGCCATTATCAGAAAGACAGAAGTCAAGCTTAAACCGATCACTGTCTTTGATGAAATTTTCATAAATATAACCCCCAGAATCGTGATCGATTTAATTATTTGATATTTAACACTATTATACTTTGTGCAAAAATTGCATGTGAATATTCCATTTCGTAATTTCCAGAATTTGTTTTAGGCGATAAACTGCAAATTTATTTCTAAGGAACCTCTGCTTTCAGTTGGTCAAAAGCTCAAAATATATATAAAAGCGCATCTAAATCTATTATAGGGGATGCTGAATTATGATTGCAGAAGAGAAGTTGGAGAAGCTTGCAAAAGCTTGTGAGGAATGTATTGGTAACGATTCCGGCTCAATTGAGGACCACTTTGAACAATGTCCGGTTTGTAAGCTTTACAAAGAGCAGGCCGAAACTGTCAACTGCATAACAGAAACAATAAGACAACTCGCTTCAAGATCTGAGGAGGAAAAGTGTGATGCAATATGCAAAAATCTGGACGAGTTTTATAGCATGCCGGATGACAAAAGATTAGAAGCAATAAGCGAAATGCTCGATGCTGAGGGTGGATTGTCAGAAGAAGATATGTTCAAGATCGTAACTACCCGGATCGATCTTCTGACAAAACTTCCAAAAGAAAAAAGAGTTCTTCTGATGGAAACGCTGGAAAAAGTAATGTCCCAGTGGCCTGAGGATAGGAAAATGCTGGAAAAACGTGCTATTATGAATGCCACTCAGGATTATTTCCTTCTCAAAAAGACCTTGCTTAGAAGAATGTTCAAAAAAATGCTATCCTAAAAAAATATCATCTTCAGGGATATTTAGAAGATCTCGGTTAAGAGACCTTCCGAACATATCTGACAACTACTTTGTGTAATATATCTCAAATAACTCTTTGAATACGTGCGAGTATCAGTATTCAACTTCAAGAGCATTCTCATGGATCAGGTTCTTTGCCTCGATAAGGCCATAACTGCTGCTTAGCTCAAATTCAGGTTCCGGCTCATTTGAACGCTTCATTTTCAACATCCTCCTCAACAACCCCCGTGAAACTTTCATCTTCTCAAGAATTCGACTATTCCTTATTGCTTTTACATTATATTCATCTTCTGACAGAGCCTTCCGGAAATATTTCTCAGCTTTCTCGTAATCTTCCAGTTCTCCATATGCTCTACCCATATTGTTATAGATCTCCGAGATTGATGAGGGGTGCATTTCCTCTGAATTGAAAAGTGCTTTTTCATATTCCTCGATCGCTTTTTTGAAATAGCCTTCATCTGAGAGGATATCTCCAAGAGCTCCTAATGCAAATGAATTTGATGGGTTCATCTGAAGTACGAGTGTTACTTCAGTTTCAGCTTCACTGAACTTTTTGTTCTCTCTTAATGTATTTGCATAATTAAGGTGTACAGCCACATTCTCCGGGTTTATCTCCAGAGCTTTATTGTAAGCTTCACTCGATTTTTCGAATTTCTTCATATGAGAAAATACATTCCCTTTATTGGTCCACACGTCCTCACATTCAGGATTTATCTCCAGAGCTTTATTGTAGGCTTCAATTGATTTTTCGTACTTTTTCAGATGACAATAGACATTTCCTTTGCTTATCCATACTTTTTCATCTTCCGGGTTCAACTGAAGAGCTTTCTCGTATGTCTCTATAGCGTTCTCATATTTTTTCACTTGAGAATACGCATTCCCTTTGTTGATCAATGTAGGTTCATCTTCCGGATCGATCTGCAAAGCTTTCTCATATGCTATGATCGCATCTTCGTATGCTTTCAGGTGGGAATATGCATTTCCTTTGTTAGCCCAAGCATTTTTATCCTTTGGCTTTAAGTCCAGAGCCTTGCTGTATGCTACGATCGCATCCTCATATCTCTTCAAATAAGAATATGAATTCCCTTTATTGGACCATACGAATTCAGATTCAGGATCTATCTCTGTGGCCTTGTCGTATGCATATATTGCTTCATCGTATCTTTGCAGACAGAAATATGCATTCCCCTTATTGGTCCAGACGCTTTCCGATCCCTGATCTATCTCAGTGGCTTTATCATATGCATTGAGTGCTTCGTCGTATATTTCCAGAGTGAAAAGTGTATTTCCCTTGTTGATCCATACCTCTTCAGAATTGGGATCTATCTCTGTGGCCTTATTGTATGCATCAATTGCTTCTGCATGTCTTTCGAGGATCGAACAGGCATTTCCTTTGTATATCCATGCAATTTCATCTTTCGGGTCGATCTGCAGGGCTTTAACGTATGCATATATTGCTTCATCATATCTTTCCAGGTTGAAATATGAATTTCCTTTATTGACCCATACCTCTTCATCTTTCGGATCGATACCTGTGGCCATATTATATGCTTCGATAGCTTCTTCATATTGTTTCAGGCTGGTATGAGCATTTCCTTTGCTTGCCCATATGCCTTCATTGTCCGGGTCAAGCTTTGTGGCTTTCTCATATGCCTGAATAGCTTCTTCATAGTTTTCCAGAATTAAGCTGGCATTTCCCTTGCTTGCCCATATGCTTCCATTGTCCGGGTCAAGTTCCGTGGCTTTGCCGTATGCTATGGTAGCTTCTTCATAGTTTTCCAGAATTAAGCTGGCATTTCCTTTGCTTGCCCAGACGTTTCCATCCTTTGGATCGAGTTCAAGTGCCTTATTATAAGCCTCAACAGCCTCTTCATATTTCTCGAGGTTGGAATGTGCATTTCCTTTTTTTGCCCATGTCTTTTCATCTTTCGGATCGATGTCCAGAGCTTTATTGAATGATTCAATTGCCTCTCCGTATTTCTTTAGATTGAAATGTGCATTTCCTTTTTTTGCCCATGTCTTTTCATCTTTCGGATCGATCTCCAGGGTTTTATTGAATGCTTCAATTGCTTCTTCATATTTACCCAGGCCAAAAAGGGTGTTTCCTTTACTTCCCCACGCAGCTTCATCTTCCGGATCTATCTCCAAGGTCTTATTGAATGCATCGATCGCTTCATCACTCTTTTTCAAATGTGAATATGCATTTCCTTTGTTTTCCCATGCATCTTTTGATTCCGGATTAATCTCTATGGCTCTATCATATGCTTTAATTGCTTCTTCGTAATCCTCAAGCGTAAAATACGTATTTCCTTTTTTGAACCATGTTTCTTCATCCTTTGGATTAATTTCTATGGCTCTATCATATGCTTTAATTGCTTCTTCGTAATCCTCAAGCGTAAAATGCGTATTTCCTTTTTTGAACCATGTTTCTTCATCCTTTGGATTAATTTCTATGGCTCTATCATATGCTTTAATTGCTTCTTCGTAACTCTCAAGGTTAGAATATGCAGTTCCTTTGTTTATCCATGTTTCTTCATCCTTTGGATTAATTTCTATGGCTCTATCATATGCTTTAATTGCTTCTTCGTAATCCTCAAGCGTAAAATACGTACTTCCTTTGTTTATCCATGGGTCTTCATTGTCAGGATTAATTTCTATGGCTCTATCATATGCTTTAATTGCCTCTGTGTATTCCTTCAGATTGAAATGTGCCTTCCCTTTTTTTGCCCACATATTTTCATTTTTCGGATCTATCTCCAGAGCTCTGTTGAATGCTTCAATTGCCTCTGTGTACTCGTTCAGATTGAAATATGCCTTCCCTTTTTTTGCCCATGTCTTTTCATCTTTCGGATCTATCTCCAGGGTTTTATTGAATGCTTCAATTGCTTCTTCATATTTACCCAGGCCAAAAAGGGTGTTTCCTTTACTTCCCCACGCATCTTCATCTTCCGGATCTATCTCCAGGGTCTTATTGAATGCATCGATCGCTTCATCACTCTTTTTCAAATGTGAATATGCATTTCCTTTGTTTTCCCATGCATCTTTTGATTCCGGATTAATCTCTACGGCTCTATCATATGCTTTAATTGCTTCTTCGTATCTTTCCAGATATGAATATGCATTTCCCTTGTTGATCCATACATTTTCCTCTTCAGGGTATATCTCCAGGGCTTTAGTATATGCATCAATTGTTTCTTCGTATTTTTTAAGATTAAAATAAGCATTTCCTTTGTTGATCCATGCATTTTCATCTTCAGGGTAGATATTTATAGCTTGATCATATGCTTCAATTGCTTCCTCGTATCGTTTGAGATTAAAACAAGAATTTCCTTTATTTATCCAGATGCCTTCTAATTCCGGATTTATTTCAAGGGCTCCATTGTATGCATCAATTGCCTCTTCATACCTTTTTAGATTAAAGTGAGCATTTCCTTTGCTTTCCCATGCACCTTCATCCTTCGGATATATCTCAAGTGCTTTATTGTATGCATCAATTGCTTCTTCGTATTTTTTGAGACTAAATAAGCTATCTCCGTTTTTAATCCATTTCTCAGAATAATCAAGATACATATATATATGTTCCATTTTTATATTTAAATAATTTTGCATCAATTTTGTTTTTTACTTCCATTTGGTTTCTGATTATTTTCAAATTATTGCGTTACCTTGATGCTGTTTTTTATTATTTACGATAAGTGTGAGGCGAATGTGAAGTTTTTGCCGATGTTCATGGTCGCAGAATTCGGTTTTCAAGCATTTCGTTCATTAATATTCCGAAAATAGGTCTATATATGGATATTTTATGAACTGTTTTTGAGTTGTTTTGATCGCTTCTTTCACAAACACATTTTTATAAAACAAAAACAAAATTAGTATTTATATCCAATTTCAGTACTTCACTAATTTTAGTATCCGTATGAAATAATGTTACTCGATAGCTATATATGCGGCGAATTCGCCGCCATATGTCAATTCAAACCTCCAACTCCAGACATACTCCTAAAGTTGAATTAA
>NZ_CAAGTW010000016.1:0-20321 GCF_900774285.1 Methanococcoides sp. NM1 | reverse complement strand
TTCATTTAAAAGCAACACATCTGAATATGGTAGCGGATCGTATGGCAGAGACATTGATTTTTTGAATGTTTGCCCTGAGATCGATGATCTTTCCAAAAAGTCATACCATAAATCGATTTGTGCTTCTGAAACTCCTCTTGAACTTAGGTTCAATGCCTGTTCCACAGAAGAACCATTGACAAGAATGTCAGCTTCTACTTTTCTCCATTTGTCTGAATAATTCATTGAAACAAGCGTATAGTTTCCATTTGGAATTTCTTCAAAACTATAGTAACCACTTTCATCACTTGTTGTATTCGCAACAACTTCCATATTTTCATAATTTCCAGCCGATACCACTGGCATTGCAATTGCCAGCAACAAAAGTATGCTTAAAGCTAATATGCCGCTTTTTTTCATATACCTACCACCAATAGCATGCAGCGCATTCTGTCAATCAGTACAGTTGACCGGATGGCGTGCATTCAAATTTCTTCTAATGTTTTTCATTTACTTGCTTTAAATTCACTTTAGATAGTGTAAGTCAACTTGTTTTGGAATTCAAAAAAAAGAACACAATGTTTTAGTCCCTATATATGACATATGTGGAAATCTCTCATTCAAGAGTCATTTTGATTCTATCCATCATACAGTAGGAAATATGATGTGGTCAATTTTTTTATCCGTACGCGTGATTCAATTTTCTAAAGATGACTTTTATGTATGTAATTATACTAACGAATAAAATAACAAATACTGCTATTTTATTTTTATACAATTACAATTGAATCCTACAGACATATGTTTGTCTTGTATATTCTATTATGTAGAAATAATAATACTATATAAATATGCTGAATGAACAGTTTGTATTATCTATATGAATTATATTTGAATGGATAAAATGTGTCTTGATAGCTTTTTTAAGAATTACGTGTGTTTTTAATTGTCACTTTTGACTATCATTTTAAGATAATAAAATTATTTTTTTAAATAGGTTTTTTATTTTGTATAATCAAATATATCAAAACTAATATGCAATAGGGATAGTTTGTATCTGTACACTGATCATTTTATAACGGAACCTCAAAGTCAAAAACAGTGCCTCTACAAGCATTGTACTACAATATTCTTAAATAAAATAACTCAAATGTAACAACCGTCCCGGATCATTAGAAATAGATGATAAGGACCTTCGGAGCAATATTATGAAAGATCGGTATGATGTGATTGTTGTAGGTGCAGGACCGGCTGGTTCAATAGCAGCAACCACTGCTGCCAGAAATGGACTCTCTGTACTTCTTGTTGAGAAGCGACAGGAGATAGGTGCACCTATAAGATGTGCTGAGGGTGTAAGCAAAAAACGACTTCAACAGCATATTGAACCTGATGAAAAATGGATCTGCTCTGAACTTAAAGGAGCCCATATCATATCTCCCAACGGGATCACTATAGCTATGTCTGAAGAGAATGCCGGGTCGGAAGTCGGTTATGTCCTTGACAGGAAGATATTTGATCGTGCACTTACAGAGCAAAGTGCAGAAGCTGGTGCTGATGTGCTGGTAAAGGCAAGGGTAACCGGACTTGTCACTGAGAATGAGACCGTATGTGGTGTTTACCTGATGTATCACGGTGAAATACATACGATTCGCTCTAGTATTGTCATTGGTGCAGATGGAGTTGAATCCAAGGTTGGCAGGTGGGCAGGCATCGATACATCACTTAAGCCTTCACAGGTTGAAACATGTGCACAATTCCTTGTAAGTGGTTCTGGTATAAATCAGGATTTCTGTTATTTTTATATCGGAAACGAAGTTGCACCTGCAGGATATATCTGGTTATTTCCTAAAGGTGGTGACCTTGCAAATGTAGGTATCGGCATACTTGGGAACAGGTCAGGTAGCAAGAGACCGATAAATCTATTAACCGACTTTGTTGCGAAGAATATCCCTGAAGGCAGGATCATTGAACGAGTGGCCGGTGCTGTTCCTGCAAGTGGTCCTATTGAGAGGACCATTGCCAACGGATTGATGCTTGCAGGTGATGCTGCAAGACAATCCGATCCCTTTACAGGCGGTGGTATCAGTAATGCCATGGATGCGGGAATGATGGCAGGAGAGGTTGCAGCAAAGGCTATTGAAGTCGGTGACGTTTCAGAGGATATGCTTCGGGAATATGAGCTACTCTGGCGTGAGACCATCGGAAAGGATATCGCGAACAGCCTGATAGTGAAGGAAACTTTCTTCAACCTGCCGGATGAGGATCTCAACAGTCTTGCTGAATCGGTAAGTGATGTTAATTTTGATAAGATGGATTTCATTGTGCTTGCATCAGCATTGTTCAAGAGCAATAAGAAACTTCTCTGGAATCTCAGGCCATTGTTTGCACAAAAGTTAAAGCAGAAGTTCTCTGCCAAGAGTATATTCAGGAAATGAAGTTTGTTGTATTGTACAAAAGACTAATATCTAACTACTAACCATTCACAACTCTAATGAGCCTTACATTATGCCCAAAGTGCGGGGCAGAAACCAAGAGACTCTACAAAAACGTTTGTAGGAAATGCTTTTTAGAACAATTCACTTTAGCTGTGCTTCCGCTTGTCCTTCACACACGGATATGTTCCAGGTGCAATGCACGATTTGACCGCAATAAATGGCGGGATGAAGGAGACCTTGAGGATATAGTCATAAGAACTGTCGAGGATGAGCTTTTTGTCCACGATGAAGCAGATGATGTTGAGATCTACATTAATCCCCGAGAGATGACGCCCCATCTCTACAGGGTAAAAGTAGAGATAGATGCCATGGTCGAAGGAGAACCACTGCATCAGGAGCTTAAGGCAGAGGTTCGCATAATACGTGAAGCCTGTGACAGGTGTAGCCGGATGGCAGGTGGCTATTTCGAGGCGATCCTGCAGATAAGGGCAGCCAACAGAATAGTGACTCCTGAAGAGATCGATGCCTGTAAGCTCATCTGTGCCAATATGGTAGAGAAATTATGGAAAAAAGGAGACCGCTTTGCGTTCATTACGGATTGTATTGATTCAAAGGATGGAGCTGACCTCTACCTTGGTTCTGCAAACGCAGCCCGTCAGATATGCAAGAACATCGTATCGGAAATTGGAGGGACCTTTTCAGAGTCTCCTACGCTTTACAGTCATAAAGACGGAAAAGACCTTTACAGAATTACTTTTTCCATGAGATTACCTGAGTTCATGCCAGGCGATATAATTCTCTTCAAAGATAGTGTCATAGAAATAAGGAACTCCGGGAAGAACTCTAAGGGTATCTACCTTGCAAGTGGTGCCAGGTTCCTTGAAGAAACTGAAAAACTGAATGGTGCTATACGCATAGCCAACAGGGACGATGCAGTTGGTGCCGTTCTTGTGGCTGTGGAAGGTGATGATATAATGGTCCTTGATCCTTCCACTTATCAGACTATAACATTGAAGAAACCCATGTTCTTCTCATCCGAGCCGGGCAGTGAGATCCCGGTTATCAGTACCGAGCAGGGACTTTTTGCTCTGCCGGAGGACAGTGCACACAGGCTATAAGGAGGTATCTTTCTGGAGAACGTTCTTGTTTTAGGATACAGTAGCAGGAACATAGCCTGCTCGGCTACAAAAGCTGGCTACAATGTCTATGCTATTGATGCCTTCTGTGACATGGACCTGAAGGAAAATACAGTTGCATGTCAATCCCTTCTTACGGATGAATCCATTGATATCAAGAATATAGATAAAAAGACCATTCTGGAACTGATCGATAACTTTGATGTATATCCTGATGCTATCGTACTTGGTTCCGGGTTTGAAGAACTGGACCTGGGGGATCAGTCCTGTAAGATACTGAACAATGATCCTGTTACTATGAAACAGGTTTCTGACAAATCGTTTCTTGCAAAAGAGCTCGAGTCTCTGGAAATCCCTCATCCTCGCTCAGGTAATGTGAAAGATGCTGATGAGATCGGTTACCCCCTGATGGTAAAACCTAAATGTGCAGGAGGGGGTCGTTTGAACAGGATAGCACACAATGAAGATGACCTTAATGCTATTATGGAAGAAATCCCTGAACTTGATCCGACTTTGACATCCGGGGATATCATGGTCCAGGAGTTCCTGTCAGGTTTCCCTGCAAGTGTTTCTCTCGTGGCGGACGGATCCCGTGCAGTTCCTATAGCAGCCAACGAGCAGCTCATTGGAGTTCCCTGGCTTTCCGGTTTGCCTTTTGCATACTGTGGTAATATCACACCCTACAGGACACCTTATACTCAACAGATGTATGAGATCTCTGAAAAGATCGCATCCGAATTTGGACTCATTGGTTCCAATGGCGTGGATTTCCTGCTGACCGATACAGGTCCTGTTGTAATAGAAGTAAATGCCCGATTGCAGGGAAGTCTGGATACTGTGGAAATGGCAACAGGCCTGAATCTCTTTGATCTTCATGTGCAGTCCTTTGATGGCATCCTTCCGGAAAACACTCCTGAGATCTGCCAATATGCTATTCGGGCTGTATTGTATGCTGATAAAGCTGTAGCTGTCGATGAATCATTTTATGAGCAAATCAGGGCCGAATCCATTGCTGATATTCCTGCACCGGGATATCAGGCACTTCCCGATGATCCTGTTGCATCAATACTCGCTGCTGGTACAACCCGGGAAGATGTTATAAAAAAGGCATTGAACATAACATACAGGATAAGGAACCTGCCTTAAGGCCGGATATATCTAGATACATGGATCTTATGGCAGTTAGTTATGGGATTAGTTATAAATAACAAAATACCCAAGAGTCCTATCCTTAAATTAATATTTATTCATACTATCTACTTATACACACTATCTTACTTGAAAGGTGATACTATTGACAGATTTAAATGATCCAGTCGTCCGAGGATATCTGATACAATTAATGGGTGAAGAGGGGCTTGAGATGATCGAGAAGATGCCGGCGGAGGGCGAGGTCACTGACGAGCAGATCGCCGAAGCAACCGGTGTTATGCTCAACATTGTCAGGAGAACACTTTTCATCATGAACGAGAACAAGCTTGCAATTTGCAGAAGGGAGCGTGATTCCAGCAGTGGTTGGCTTACTTACCTGTGGCAGCTCGACCTCAGTGACATCGAGTCCCATCTTGCAAAGGAAAAAAAGAAACTGTTCAAGAATCTTCAATTACGTCTTGAATCTGAGGAAGACAATGTATTCTACACCTGTCCTGAAGGATGTGTAAGGTTCCAGTTCAACGATGCCAGTGAATGTGAGTTCCTTTGTCCTGCATGCGGTGAGGACCTGATGTTCGAAGACAACTCACCTATGGTTGAAAAACTCACCAAACGTCTTGATGAGCTAAAAACAAACAATTCATGATCTCACCTTCTGATGCCCTGGAATTGCTTGAGAAAGCAGGCTGTGCAGCGAACGTTATCCGTCATTGTTAGGTCGTTTCAAAAAAGGCAGTAAAAATTGCTGTTGCGCACAGGGGATCAGGTAAGGATGTCGATCTTGAGATCGTGGAAGTGGGTGCCCTTCTTCATGATATTGGAAGATGTCGCACTCATGGGATAAGGCACGCTCTGGAAGGGGTATCGATCGCAGAAGATCTTGACCTGGATCCCCGTCTTATACGTATTATTAGGAACCATATCGGTGCGGGTATAACCTGTCAGGAAGCTTCACTTCTGGGTCTTCCTGAGGATGATTATATTCCTGTGAGCATTGAGGAAAAGATAGTAGCTCATGCTGATAATCTTGTAATGGGGGAAGAGAGTGTGACCATTTCAAGATGTATCCAGCGTATGAAGGACAGGGGAATGAGTGAAGACACAATTGCAAGGGTTCGGGATCTTGCAGATGAGGTCGGAATTTATTGACCTCTATATTGTTATTTCAAAAATGACTATGGATAAATTTATATATTAAAATCACTAAAGGGATGTTGTATTGCGGGAAGCAAAACACATTTTTACCTATTGATTTTCTCGTTTTTTACTATGAGGTATAATTAATGGATAATGATAAACATTTAAAAGGCACAACTACTGTAGGTATAGTGTGCTCTGATGGAGTAGTCCTTGCTACTGAACAAAGAGCAACCATGGGGAATTTTATCGCCAGCAAGACTGCAAAGAAGATCTACCAGATCGATGATCTTGTGGGAATGACCACAGCAGGCTCTGTAGGCGATGCACAGCAGATCGTACGTGTCATTAGTGTAGAATCCAAGCTTTTCAAGATGCGCAGGCATGAGTCAGTTACCATTAAAGGTATTGCGACACTTCTCTCTAATCTGTTGAGCGGACAGAGATATTATCCACTTATGGTCCAGTTGCTTATTGGCGGATTTGACAAGAACGGACCCGCAGTCTATTCACTGGATGCACTTGGAGGCAAGATCGAAGAGACAAAAGCAGTGTCAACAGGTTCAGGTTCTCCAATGGCATATGGTGTTCTTGAAGATCGCTATAAGGATGACATGACCGTAGAAGAAGGAGTTGACCTTGCAATACGTGCTCTTCACAATGCAATGAAGAGAGATTCCGCTTCCGGAGAAGGTATTGACGTCGTTGTGATCACAAAGGACAAGTATGAAAGACTTGATCAGGAAGAGGTTAAGGAAAAACGTAAAGCTTTATATTGATTTTATGAAGATCAGATCCGTTCTTACGGTTTTGATCGAATTTTAATATATTTTTTTTAAATTTTAACATTTTTTGACTTTTTTGAAATAGGAAGGCTATTTAATGGCAATAGAAGATGTACTATCTGACCTAAAAAAGAAAATAGAAGAAAAGGTCCCTGATGGAACGACCATCACCAGTGTTGAGTTCGAGGGGCCACAGCTTGTTGTTTATACTGAAAATCCTAAAAATTTTGCAGACAATGGTCATATTGTGAGGAACCTTGCAAAAACTCTTCGAACAAGGATAGTCGTTCGCCCGGACCCTAAGGTCTTAGTTCCTCCAGAGGATGCTATCGAAAAGATAAAAGATACCGTTCCAAAGGATTCCATTCTAACTAATTTTCACTTTGATCCTGATGTGGGAGAAGTGGTCATAGAAGCGGAGAAGCCCGGACTTGTGATAGGTAAGCACGGAGAGACGCTCCGTGATATCACAAAGAAGATCGGCTGGACACCAAAGGTTGTCCGCACACCGCCTATCAAATCCCGAACTGTTAATAACATCAGGGAATTTATGCGGACCAACCACAAGGACCGTAAAGAGATCCTTAAGACCGTTGGGCGCAATATTCACAGGGAATGTACCTCAAAGGATAAGTGGGTAAGGGTCACATCATTGGGAGGTTGTAAAGAGGTAGGACGAAGTTGCTTCCTGCTATCAACCCCCGAGTCAAAGGTCATGATCGATTGTGGTGTGAACGTCGGTTCAGACGATAATATGACTCCATATCTCTATTTACCTGAGGTACAGCCACTTAACCAGATCGATGCTGTCGTACTGACACATGCTCACCTTGACCATCAGGGGCTTGTTCCTCTCCTTTACAAATATGGCTATGAAGGTCCTATTTACTGCACATCACCTACGAGGGACATGATGGTGCTTTTACAACTGGATTATATCGATGTGGCTGCAAAGGATGGTAAAAGGATACCTTATGAATCTTCAAATGTGCGTGACGGACTTAAGCACACCATTGCACTTGGTTTTGAAGAGGTTACCGACATTGCACCTGATATCAAGCTCACATTCCACAATGCCGGCCATATCATTGGTTCAGCAATATCACATTTCCATATTGGTGATGGTCTTCACAATGTTGTTATCACCGGTGACTACAAGTACGGTCCTACAAGGCTCTTTGACCCGGCTGTCAACAAGTTCCCGCGTGTTGAAACTGTAATAACCGAATCTACCTATGGTGCATCCTCGGCAATACAGCCATCCCTTAAAGAAGCTGAGAAGAACCTTCAGCAGATCGTCAAAAGGACTATTGCCAACAATGGTATTGTACTGATCCCTGCGTTTGCTGTTGGAAGAAGTCAGGAAGTCATGATAGTTCTTGAAGATGCTATCAGGAAAGGTATAATTGACGACATTCCTGTCTACCTCGATGGTATGATATGGGAAGCTACAGCCATTCATGCGACCTATCCGGAATACCTGAACAATAACCTCAGGAAACTCATCTTCCAGAAGGGGCAGAATCCGTTCCTTGCAGAATGCTTCAAGCCGGTAGATTCCCATGATCTGCGAAAGAAGATCATTAATGATCCACACCCATGTGTGATCCTCGCAACCTCCGGTATGATGAATGCAGGCCCTGTTATGGAATATTTCAAGGCATTTGCACCTGATCCTAACAACACACTTGTGTTCGTCGGTTACCAGGCAGATGGTACACTTGGAAGACGTATCCAGAAAGGCTGGAAGGAGATCCCGCTCTCATCCAAGAACGGAGCCGAGGTCGTCCAGATGAATATGGATGTGCAGGTAGTCGATGGTTTCTCAGGACACTCCGACAGAAAACAGCTGATGGATTTCATTAAGAAGATGAAGCCACAGCCAGAGCGTGTTTTCACTGAGCACGGTGATGAACGTTCCTGTATTGATCTTGCAAGTTCATTGCACAAGAAGTATCGCCTCGAAACAAGAGCACTTACAAACCTTGAGACTGTAAGGCTTGTTTGAAGCGGATGATATCAAAAAGATTTACTTGAGCGGTTCCAGATCTGCCAGAAATTTCAGCAATTGGCTGTGATCCTGGAATATCTGGTCTGCTCTTTTAAGTTTTTCAGCATCAACATAGGTTGAAACTGCCACACAGTAAATTCCGGCATTCTTTGCAGAATCTACGCCAAGTGGTGCGTTCTCGATAACAAGGCAGTTCCCTTTTTCGACTTCAAGTATTTTCATAGCCTTCAGGTAAGGTTCAGGGTGCGGTTTCCCATTAGTAACATCAGCACCTGAGATTGTCACCTCGAAGATGTCCGGATAGAACTCATTGATCATACTGTCCACGATCGGGCGATCGGAACCGGAAACCACGGCAAGATGGAAGTGGCTTTTAAGGGTATTCAGTAGACCATACATGCCGTCAAAAGGAGTAATTTTCTTCTTTTTTAAGAACAGTTCACGTTTTCGAACCCGAAGCTTTTCGATAATTTCCGGGTCTGCTTCAAGGCCAGCTTTTTTGAATATGTGCTTGATGACGCCTACGTGGTTAGAACCTTCAATATCATAGATGTCCTGTCTTACAATGTCAATACCAACTTCAGAGAATGTGCGTACCCAGGCATCAGCATGACATGGCATGGAATCCATAAGGACTCCATCAGCATCAAATATCAGTGAATTGAACATGCATTTAAATTCCGGCTGATATGACATAAAGATTACCTGTTCGGTCTTCCTTTTAAAGGTTTATATAACGGTTTTCGAAAGGATTAATAACTATACGAGCCCATTTTATTAATGAGGTGAAATGTATGTCAAAGTATCACAAACGCGAGTCAGAACGTAAGGGTGAAAAGAAGGTCGAAATTCTGGAAGACAAATTAATACACGAAAACCTCGAGGATCTCAAAGGAGAAGGCGGTGAAATACTAGATTGAGTCCGCAAGTAGAAGTAAAGATCTTCCCTGAAAGTCCGGAAGGACAGATCATAGATGTTCCCGATGGAGCAACCTATGAAGATCTGTTGAAAATTCTGGACATAAATCAGGAGCTAGTAATATTATTAAATAACGGTCAGGCTGTTCCCATTGATGGAACAGTCGATGCCGGAACAATAACGATTCTCAGGGCGATATCAGGTGGCTGATATAATCGTATAATATGATACAGTGCAGTAATATAATTCAGTATAATATTTACTGCGATGTAATTTTACGATATAGTTACACGATATAGTTACACGATATATTGATACAATATATTAATGCGACATATGGTCACATAAATCAAAAAAAGCAAAGCTAGTATGAAGCTTCTTTCTTACAACCAACAGGCACGCCTGACAAAAAAAACCCGGATGGATCTAGATCCGGGGATTCTTTATTTGGCAAGAGTTTTCAGTTTGTTGATTATGCGTATTCTTGCTTCGTTTTCCTCACGGATCTTTTGTTCATAATGTTTAATGATCTTTCCAAAAGGCGTTGTTAAAGAATAGATCTTTGTAGGCCTTCCTTTGCCGGTCACTTTTTCATTATGGACTGATATCCAGGAGTTCTCTCTCATTTCTCTCATTGCAACACTGACTTCGGGTTGACGAAGACCTGTGCTCATTTCTATTTCCTGTGAAGAGGCTTCCTTCACATTTGATAGATATGCAATGGTCGTAGCAAGATTCCGTGTCATTCCAAGACTTTTGAGAGACTCAACGATCTCCTCGTTGGATTCACCCAATTGCTTTCCACCAAAGCTTATCATGTTCACCACCGTACCACTATTGTAGAGTAATACTGTAGAGTATTTTCTACCCCCAATTAAAGATGTGTCATTATTATATTTAAACTGTGTGTGACGAATTAGGCAATTCTACATGTATTATATAATATTGAATATGGTTCTCCTATATGCATAATTTCTAAAGACCAATCTTCAAAATCATCCCTGAATTCGTATGGATGTGTTAGTATGGAGGAGTTAGTATGTCAATCCTTAGAGTAAGATTAATGAGTCAGTAATTGGTCAACAATACCAACTTTTCCCCCACAATCTCCAGAATACTTTCCCTCATTTTCTCAAAGCTGTCAAATCTTGCACGATCATTACCATCGAAAAGTTTGTTGCGTATCAGCTTTCCGATAATATCATCCCATCCTGGTTCAAGTTGCAGGACCTGAGATCCCGGATAAAAATGTGCAGTGTGTGAAAAACCATCGGGATCCCCGTCGGTAATACCAACAATAGGGATATGCAATCTGTAGAGAATGTCGCCTGCTATTGCGGTCGTATCATCGCCCACAGTGATGGCACATTTACATCCGTCAGCAAGTTCTATGGATCGCTCTGCTATGTGATCGATCAAAGTGGCCATAAAGGAAGAGTTGCTTTCATGGATCAGGGTATGGCATTTTTTAGGACCGGTACCAACTTCAGGCAAACTGCGTCGTATGGCGCCGGTCTTAACCCAGGCTGTCCTGATATCAAGCGGTTCCATGGATTCGTACATGTGCAGTTTTTCAAGTCCATGCTCTTTTATGGTACCGCCCTCTAATCCGGTTACAAAACCGTTTTCCACTACAATGGAAACATCCTCGGACATAGCTTTACCAATGACGAATCCTTCTATCATGATAAGCTCGCCGGCATGAACTCCCCGTATCTTTCTCATGGTCTTTGAGCCCACAGTCGAGATGTGAACATCCCCGTGACCCTGACCTTCAGATACTGGCATTGCGAGCAGATCTCCCATTTTTGTTGCGAGATCGTAACCTTCATCATTCCAGTAGATCACACTGCCATCTTCACAGCCCGGGCTTTCGATCTGTATGATGGGTTTGAGGTTCCTGTCCGAAAGCCTGGACATGACAATACTGCCAAATTCAAGCCCGTTACCTGCTGTTTTCCCATGGTTGAGCAGGAAAACAGCATCACAGGTGTCAAGAAGAGAATCGATAGCATTACTGGGTTTAAGGCTTTCCTTAATATCTATACGGTCTTCCATGAGCGCATCCATAACTGCGATTTTTCCCATTGTGCCACCAAGCTTCGCAGTGACCTTTCCCATACCTGAGAGCATCTCCAGTATATGTTTTGCATGACCGGAATCGATCACTTCAGGCCCGTGGATAACAACCCCTATCTTCATAGTCAATACTTTGTAATGGACCTTATTTTTGGTTTTCGATGCTATCATAAAATAATCAAATCAATACATTTATATTCAATGTAAGCAAACTTAAATTAGGCAAAAGTCGAATAATTATTATAAACTATAAATCCATCCCCTCTAAACTTCCGTCATAGACTTTTGCCTTTCACATCATCTTCTTGATATCAATTTTTGATATATGTTTTACCACTTCACAACAAAGGCTTCCAGCTCATGCTTTTGAGCTGGTTGAGTCAGGCTTATTTATCTTAAAATGTTTTTACAGAAACGTTTAAGTCATTTTTAAAAATAAAAAAAGATGTGGATAGGAACATCCACATGAATTACTACCTTTTTATCTTGATTTCCTGTAACAAAGGTTTAAATGTTCCTCGGATGGAGGCTTTGTGGCAAAGCTGACAACTACTGCAACTATCATTGCAATAGGGGTTGCCACAAGGATAGGATCGACAACTGTCCATGTTCCTGTCAGCAATGTGTCCATACCGAAGATCGCTTTTGATATACCGAGAGGGACTGCTTCCTTTGCATGGATGAATGTAAGCCAGAACAGGCTGCTTACAGTACCTACTAACATACTTGCGATAGCACCTTCTTTTGTCATTCTCTTCCAGAACAATGCACCTATGTACATCGGAAGGAATGCTGCTGCACATAATCCAAAGAAGATCGCTGTTGCTCTTGCAATGATACTTATTGGAAGTATGTAGGCAAGGATGACACTTAGAAGAATCGTTACTGCAATACCAAGTCTTGTTATGTTCACTGTATTTCCGACCTCTCCTTTCTTGATGAACTCACGGTAGAGGTCATGTCCGATAGCCGTTCCCATTGTGTGGAACTGTGAGCTCAGCGTTGACATTGCAGCTGCAAGCAGTGTGAGCATGAGCAGGACAACGAACAATTCCGGCATGGCACCATTGATATATTCCGGCATAATGAGGTCAGTGTTTCCTTTTGCTGCTGCCACTGCAATAAGTCCCTGTGTCTTCTGGAAATATACATTTGAGAGAGCTCCTACAGTAAAAGCCACACCGGTCATCATCAGGATAAATGGTCCGCCTACGAAGACAGCACGATTTAATGCCTTGTCGTTCTCAACTGTCATAAACCTGACAGCAAGCTGAGGTTGTGCCAGTACACCGATACCAACTCCAAGAACGAGAGTTGATACCAGCGTCCACCAGATGGGCGTACCAAAAGCCGGCATCGCTGTCCATCCAAGATGACCTCCCGCAGCAAGGGATTCAGGAACAAGGTTTGACATGCCTGTGAGTGCCTCGTGTGCTGCAGTGACACCTCCGAGCTTGACATATGTCAGTGCAAGCAGGATTATCATTCCAATGAACATGAAAGCACCCTGCAATGCATCAGTATACATCACAGCGATAAGTCCACCTGTAATGACGTAAGCTGCTACAATAATCGTAAGGATAAGAACTGCAATATCGTAGTTCACACCAAGGGTTGTTTCAAGAAAACGTGCTCCGCCAATGAGAACTATCCCTGCATATAGAGGCATGAATACGCCGATGAGGGCTCCGGAAAATCCCTGGATGAACCGGGACTGGAAACGCTTTCCAAGCAATTCCGGGAATGTGACAGCATTGAGACGGGCACCAATGCTTCTTGTTCGTTTTCCAAATATGACAAAAGCGATGAAGATACCAACAATGATGTTCATCACTGCAAGCCAGAGAAGACCCATGCCAAGGGCACCTGCAGCACCGCCAAACCCGACGATCGCAGATGTACTGATAAATGTCGCACCATAGGAAAGTGCAAGAATATAAGGATGTATCGTTCGCCCGGCTACCATGTAGTCATCGATCTGTTTTGTTTTCTTGTATCCTAATAATCCCAGATAGAAGATTATCATTAGATAGATAAGTACAATAACTCCAAGCAGGGGTGTGCTAACTGTCATTAAAAGTCCTCCTGCTCTTCTTCATTCCATTTCAAAAGACCATAAACCATACAACCAAGAGCGCTTACAATGCAAAGTACGTAGGCGATCCAGATCTGGGGGTCATCTATTCCTAACATAATTATCACCACGTTTTTTTCAAAAATGTATAAATCATGTCACTCGTTAACACGAACAATACTTTAAGGTTTCGTATGATACAAGTATATTTTCTAAGTCATTGGACATATTTTTGCATAAAAGAGCAGATTTGTACTTTAAATAAAGCCCAATAGAAAGATCAAAGTTAGGAATGAACAAATCAAAAATAAAATTAATAATAAATAAATAAATAAATAAATGAACAGATAAAAAATAAACAGAAAATCACTTAGTTGAGCTAAATAACAACTCAGGCATGATCATGTACCCAAAAGTTACCGTCAACGGTTATCTCTTTCTTCCATATGGGTACTTCTGACTTTACTCTTTCAAGGGTCTCGGCAAGTGCAGCGAAAAGCTGCTGCCTGTGACCTGCTGCTACGACAATGTACACAATATCCTCCAGAGGCATTATACTGCCGACCTTGTGATGGATCAGCACATCTATAATACCTTCCTGCTGCATGATCTCTTCGCGGATCTTACGGATGCTTGCATCAGCAGCCTTTTCATAACTTTCAAACTCGAGCTGGCTGGTCCGGAAGTCCTCATTGTCCACACGGACTATTCCGGTAAAGCTTCCTATACCGCCTACCTTTTCTATTCCAGGGGTCTCTCTTATCTGCTTGATCAGAAGATCAAGTGTTACATGGTCCGGCTGTTCCTTTATCAGTTCTACAAGCCCGGAAAGTTCCCAGTCAGACCTTGCAGGCAGCTTTGCAACCACATTTTGAACATCCTCATCCATATCTCCCAGTACTATCTTCGCAATAGGGCTGTCCTTTGCACCTTCGACCACAGCGAAGTCCATACCTGCATCTGTAAGAGCATCGATGGCCTTTTCAATGGAAGGATCACGCTGGATGGAAACAAGTTCGCTGTTGGTGATCGCTGTGACCATATCAGCACCGGAATCAAAATGCTTGCCGGTATCAGTGTTCGGATCATCAAGCCTATGATCAAGCATCATTTTGGCCGTTCCCACACGTCCAAGCTTTGAAAGTTCCTGAACCAGCCTTGTAACAAGGGTCGTTTTTCCTGTGTTCTTGTAGCCTATTACTGAGATGACTTTCATACTCTTCCGTATTTCCAACTCTCTATATAAGTACGTTGGATTCTGGAAATGCAAATAGAAATAGAAATAGAAATCGGAAAAGTAAATGAAAACGAAAAGTAAAAAAGGATATTCCTTATAAAAATATTAATCAACAACTTAAATCTCGTCTACTTTATATTAATCCTCTATATTATAGGGCTTCATGTGTGCTCACAAAGTACGGATACATGATATGCCTGAAGAGGAACGACCAAGGGAACGTTTATTGAAATACGGCCCAGGCTCACTATCAAATACAGAGTTGCTGTCAATTATCCTTCGCACAGGCTCAAAAGACGAGAATGTCCTGAACATGTGTGCACGTATATTTTCTGAATATAACCTGAAGCAGCTCAGCCAGGCAAACATAAGCCAGCTAACAAATATGCGTGGTATTGGTCCAGCAAAGGCCACACAGATAGCTGCTGTTTTTGAACTTGCAAGAAAACTGGAGGTCTTCATGGATGATCCTAAAAGGAAGATACGATCTGCCGGTGATGTCTATTCACTGCTCTATCCAAAACACAGGGAGCTCAAAAAGGAAATGCTCACTGCCCTTTATCTTGATACCAAGAATCAGATCCTTCGTGAAGAGGTTATTTCTGTAGGCAGCCTGAATGCAAACATCGTCCATCCGCGTGAGGTGTTCAAGTCAGCACTAATGGAGTCCTCAGCATCGGTCATATTGACACATAATCACCCTTCAGGCGACCCGTCACCAAGCAGGGAGGACATAGCTGTTACTGAGAAGCTTGTTGAGGGCGGGAAGATACTCGGAATCAATGTGCTTGACCACGTGATTATCGGGGATGGAAGATATGTCAGCTTGAAAGAGGAAGGTTTCATCAATTGATATGGAATTAGGGTGTTATGTTTGACTGCCTGTTCTATTTGACAAAACTTTTAAACCATTGCCTGTAATTATCCATTCAGATGAAAGAAGTAGAACTTACAGACCCCTACACTATACCTTACAGGGGCATATATGCAGTCTGCGACGAGGAAAATAAGAACGCAGAGATAATTGAGCATACCAATTGCTACAGTGGGGCTGCATGGTCACGTTTTCATTATGCAAGATCTCCCCTGATACAGCAGGCACGTGCTGTGGGGAACATGACCCGCTATCTTGTGAACACCGGAGTATGTGACCTGTCACTTCAGCCATCTGTGGCTGCTGCAGGGATCGAGTCCGTTGTGGTCGAAGGCGATGAGATATCAATTACCTATGCAGGTCTTGGCGGTGGCGGTGTGGGTGCTACGAAATGCAGGGCACTTGCACAGGGAGTGCTACGCTACAATGTGAGTGAATCAGGTGGTGGAAGGGCTGCCAAAGGCACTATTGTAGTTCCAAGGCGCGAGCGTGTCCTTATCGGTATCGATGATACTGATACAAAGGAAGAGGGTGCCACATGGTCCATGACGCACAACATTGCAACAGCGCTTAACTGCAACGAATCCGTCTATCTTTCACATTCACTTGTACAGCTTTTTCCGGTATCAGCAAAGACACAGAACTGTGTTTCCACAGTGCTTGAGTTCGGCTGTGTCAGCAAGGAAGCAAAGCAGGAGCTTCTTGAAGACTTAAAGGCTGCACTTCTCAAATACAGTGTGTCCGATGAGACCGGAATGGTCGTACTATCATCTTTTGAAGCCTCTAAAATGGAGGAATATAGCACTCTATGCCGCAGTGGGGAGCTTACTAAGGACTTTGCCATGCAATATGCACGGGACAACGGTGTCGATGTCTGGCTTGATGGCAATGGAGTCATTGGTGCTCTTGCATCACTTGCATGGTTCGCACGACCCGACGAATCGGTAGACCTGGAAGCAAAGTTATGAACAGAACTGACAAGGATATCGGAACTTCAGAACTCACCGGGCTGGAAGCTCTTTATTTTGCATTGATTGACAGCAAGGTGGAGATGGTCACGGGAGTTGCCGGATTTCCTGTCACTGCCGTAATGGAATATTTCGAGAAGAATCTCGGACCTGACATTCCCACACTCTGGATGACGAATGAGAAGGTTGCCTTGGAGGCAGCACTGGGTGCTTCGGTTTCAGGCAAAAGATCTCTTGTTCTCACAAAGCATGTGGGTATGAACGTCCTTTCCGATCCCCTTGTTACAGCTGTTACTCACACCATTGGTGCCGGGGTAGTGATCGTTGCCGGCGATGATCCGGGGGTCAGAGCATCCCAGAATGAGCAGGATTCACGATGGTACGGCGAGGTGGCAGAGGTTGCTGTATTCGACCCGTCGAATCCGGGTGCTGCATACCGTTCTCTTATCAGGGCTTTCGAACTCTCCGAAAGTACGAAGACCCCGGTCATAGTCAGGATAACTGACCGTCTGGAAAAAGCTACGGGTCCTGTTACAAGATCCAATGACATTAAAACAGAGGCCGAAGCTACATTTGACAGGTCTATCTGGAAGCTGACGATGCGTGGCAAGCACCAGCATTTTCACATAAAGGTACAGCCATTGCTTGTGGATGAAGCAGAGAACAGTTATCTGACACGATCTGTTAAAGCAGGCAAGACAGGCATTATATCTTCAGGCTATCCCTCTTCACTTGTAGATGAGCTATTGGCCGAAAGGCAGCTTGAGGTTTCACATCTTTCACTTAATGTTGTATCCCCACTTCCTCTCAGGAAATTGAGATATTTCATATCCGACCACGAAAAAGTTCTCGTTATTGAGGAAAGTGAAGCCTTTATCGAATCCCACATCAGTATCTGTGGGAATGTACTGGGAAAGATGAGCGGGCATCTCCCATATGGTCGCATTGAAAAAGAACAGATCGTTTTTGCGATCGAGAACTTCGATAAAGATAAGGTAACTGAATATACTTTTATTGAGACCATTGAGGAAAGGGGTTCACGTTCTTTGTGCGAAGACTGTCTTTTCCTGCCGGTCTACAGAATGCTTCATGATCTGGATATTTTCATAGCAGGTGATATGGGCTGCTCCATACGCAGTGCTCCTGCGCCCCTTGAAGCCGTTGATGTTGGATTTGCACTTGGTGCTGCTATTTCCACAGCTATAGGTTTCGATAAGAAGTCCGTTGCTGTTATAGGCGACTTCGGACTGGCACATTCCGGGATCGTAGGTCTGATAAATGCTGTCGAGAACGAGCGTGATGTACTGGTAATGGTACTGGACAACAGGACCGCAGCAATGACAGGCGGGCAATCCACACCAGATCTTACAGATGCTGTAAAAGCACTCTGTGATGATGTCACTGTCTTTGAGTTCAATGATCCAGAAATTGCTGGTAGCAGGATAAAGGAACTTGAAGAGCTTGTGAGGAATAAGCTTTCTGTGAAGGGTGTTTCGGTTATCTATGTCAGGGCTGAATGTGTTTTGTATAAGTGAAGAATGGGATATGGGGAATTTGGATGGCTTTTTGTGGGTTTGAATCTTACCCCTCGCACAATACTTCGGGGATATAGGTAACTTGAAAAAACACTACGGGTTTGTAGGATGTTCACACAACAGGCATCATATTTTTGAAGATAGGAAATCTACATCTTTATAAGCACATTACAGCATTAGTTAATCTATAAACAATAGAATAGTTATTTTTTTGGTGTATCTTTATGACCATTTCCAAAGTAAATAATGATGCTAACAAATACTGAGAATATGGGTAAAAATGAAGAAATAATCATAAAAATGGGATTTATGTTAAAGAATATTGAAACTGAATATATTACTACAAAAATCAATATGAAAAGATAAAGTATCCTGTTTCCTCTCTTTTTTTGTATTACTCATCGACCAAACGACTCAATTTGTTTTTATAATATTCTATGTCTGCATATTTCATTTTAATTTCATAGCTTTAAATCTACACTTAGACCACAAATCGTTTTTACTGTAAAATCAATATTGATATGGGTGAACTTAGGGGGCTTTCACCAAACGATTGCGCTATGGTTTAAAAAAACTGTCCCTAAAAAGAATTTTTCCCATATGTGTACCAATGTTCCCATACTAAAATCAATTAGCCATAAACGAATAAAATAATCATCCGTAGTGGGTAGGGCGTGTTCAAATAATAGGTGGTAGTAGATGAAAGTTTTTAAAAAAATAATGATTCTGTCCTTAATTTTAGGGGCGTGTTTAGCAATGGGATGTACGGACTCATCAGATGATTATAGTTCAACCGACTCGTCTTCGTATAGTACACCGACAAACACCGAGTATTTTGAATACGACATGACATGGTATAAACAGAAGACAATAGGATATCAAACTGCACCAAGCGGCTATACCCATGCGATTTGCACTCTATACATCAAAAATTATGCCGATGAACCCATCTCAACCTATGCAGGTAACTGGAAATTTGTTGCGAATGGTGTAGTCTATGACTATGATTCAGTGATCTATTCAGACTATATCTCGTACAATTCTGTTGATATTATAAAGGGCGGGGAATTTGAAACCCAATTTGTCTATCTGATCAGTGATGATGTGAATACCGGATACATGGTTTATGACGAATATGGCGCACCTGAGATGCGACCAATAAAGTATTACAAAACTGCAGCAGACGTAGCTGCAGAAGAACAACAGGAACTCGACGAAATAAGTTCTATGATTTTGACAAAACTACAATCGCATGGATATCCTATAACTGATGCAAAATTTGAAGATAATATGGTTTATATAACGGTGGAATCCCTCGACGACGTCAAGAATATGTTTGACATTTGTTCCATTGTATATGAAATGCGATACGATATCAATAGAAAGATAAGGGTAATATCATACGATTATGTCGTGTATGTGGAAGATTATCCAGATCTGGAATTCAGAACAAGTCAGACAGATGTTAGAGAGTATACACAACATGATTACTACTACGAAGAAAAAGTGACAGTTATTTTCCCAAATGATGAGAGAGTTACATATGGAGAACTTGACGAAAAGCTTGATGAGTTGATGGAGGAATGATTGGGTACGTAAAAACAACATGCCCAAAATACAAAAACCAGAACTATCATGGCATTGCTATTTTTACGTAAGAAAGAGTAAATAAAAATGAGAATTTGAACATCTAATAAAACAGATGTTTAATCCTTTATCTGTTTTTAGTTGAAAATGTTGTTTCCATCATTCAACAACAGAAACTCTCTGTTCCCATCCTTCCAACCTCTCCCTTACATGAGCATTGAGAGTAAAAGGCTTATCAGTCCTGGCATTCTGCTTCATGTAATGCAAAGTACCTTTGGAGAACCCCATCTGTCGGCTAAGTCAGAGGGATTACTCCCTCTTTCTCGCCTAAGAACTGTACATGAGACTTTTACCTCATACAGCTCAAGCATCTCTTAACCTTTACAGGCAACAGTTATTGTTTTTGGATTAGT
>NZ_CAAGTW010000015.1:0-26053 GCF_900774285.1 Methanococcoides sp. NM1 | reverse complement strand
CTCCATATTGTCCTATGAGCTTCACACCCTGACGTTACCATCAACGCATGTCATAGTAGGATTATCCCAAATGGAAAGGACAGCGTTTCCGCAATTCATGGTTTAACTTTCTTGTCGCACTCTTCCATTCAGTGTAAGGCATATCCTGAATCTTCTTCA
This sequence comes from Methanococcoides sp. NM1, assembly GCF_900774285.1. NCBI lineage: Archaea > Methanobacteriati > Methanobacteriota > Methanomicrobia > Methanosarcinales > Methanosarcinaceae > Methanococcoides > Methanococcoides sp. NM1. Next base: position 25,894 of record NZ_CAAGTW010000015.1, on the reverse strand, counting down.
TCAATATCAGAATCATTCCTTTCAACTACATAAACATAGGGATTTTATCCATCCAAAAAAATCATAACCATTAGGCTATAAAGATGCATCAAGATAAACATGGTAAGCAAAAAAGACAAAATCATCCTCGAAATTCTTCAACAAGGAGCTAGAACCCCAATTTCTGAAATAGCAAAAAAAGTAGGTTTGAGTGAAAACGGTGTGAGATATAGACTTGAAAAATTGGAAAAGGATGGTTTCATCAAAAACTATGTCGTTACGCTCAACCCAAAAAAATTCGGTAAAAATACACTGGCTTTTTTAAATCTGGAAATGGAACCTAAAAAGATGAAGGGTAGCTTGAAAAACCTGGTTGAAATAAATGAATTCATAAAGATATATCAAACGACTGGAGAATATTCAATAAAAGTTGTAGGGCTTTTTGATGACGAAGAAGCTTTGACCGACTTCATCAACAATGAACTTTTACTAAAATTGCCTGTACAAAAGTATACCGTAGAGATTGTCACAAAGAGCATTAAAGACACTATATACAATATATGAGTTGAATAAATCAAGTTATACCAAACTTTTAGCTTAAAATAACGACATTAGTCCTCAATGTAAATCTCTTCTGTTAGATTCCTGTCATGATAGCCATGACACGAGTTTTGCCGTCGTAATCATCCCTTATACGTGCTCCCCAGATGACATTTGCACTAGAAGAAAGCTCATAGGTGAGGAGGGATACAATCTTTTCTATTTCCTTCAAACTCATCTCTGGTCCACATGTAACTTGTATAAGACCTGCTGTTGCATTACTGTAATCTACGTCTAGAAGTGGATGCTCTTGTACCTCCCGAACCAGATCATCACTCTTATCATAGCCACTAGACTCTCCAATGAAAACAACTGAAACGCCACTATTTTGCATGATCGACCTGAAATCTGCATAATCAATATTGATAAGTGAGGGCTGTATTATCGTATCAATTATTCCTTTTACAATTTCGGATATGATCTGGTCCATAACCGAAAATGCATCATCTATTGGCAGGTTTGGAACATATTCCAGCAATCTATTATTATCCAAAACAATAGCCGTATCTGCAACTTGAATGAACTTCTCCATTCCATTATTAGCCTTGAGAAAGCGTTCCCTTTCAACCGTGAAAGGGAGCGATAGTAATCCAATTGCAATTGCTCCTTTCTTTTTTACAATCTCTGCTATGACAGGTGCAACTCCAGTTCCGATTCCACCACCCAATCCTGCAGTTATGAATACAATATCGTTTTCTTCGAAAATAGATTCAAGTCTAGAAAGTTCCATTTCAGCTGCTCTTCTTCCAATTTCAGGATTGCCTCCTGCTCCCATTCCAAAAGTAAGTGTTTTACCAATCAGAATTTTTTCGTCGGCGCAGGTAATATCAAGGTGCTGTTTATCAGTATTTATTGCTATGGTTTTTACATCATCCATACCCATGCCATATAATCGGTTTAAGGTGGTGTTTCCAGCACCCCCACATCCGACTATCACCATCCTTGTTTTGTGAAAAAGAACATCGCCATTTAGAACTTCTCTTTCATCATTATTTCTAAGTTCCTCGGACATTATTGAATTCCAAATAATTCCTCTTTTACTAATTACTATGCAAATTAATCTATATGTTTAATGAAAAATAATCTGCAAACTTAATTTATATCAAACATTCAAGAGAAAAACCTATTATCCTTTTCAAGGAATGGAAGTTCATTTTCATGTTTTTGATTTTGTCTTCATGCTTAATGCATCGATTTTAAGGATTTGATCAAAACTTTACTTCAGCCAGATAAGTACAATTCTCTTAGATCTCAAAACCCCCAAATCCAAATAATCATTTTTTCAACAAAATTTAGAATTTGCCTTGATTTAATGGCTCTTTTCCATATTGTTACTTTAAATATCCTTTTCTTTCAAGCCAGTTTGCTTGGGTTATAGTATATCTCCATACAACATCGGCCTTTGAATCCTGAATCTCCCATGGTACTGCTATTACTATGTCCCCTTCATTGATCCAGTTTCTTTTTCTCTTTTTTATGGTACCTGGTATTCTTCCCATACGCACGGTTCCATCCATGCATCTGAGCTTTAAATGTCTTCCACCAAGTTTTGAATCAACGGTGGCCAATATTTCACGTTGTTCTTCACGAGGTATCCTCACCTTCTGAATGGGATTGGATACAGCTTTTGCATTCTTCTTATTTTTCTTATTCTTTTTATTTTTCTTAATAAAAGTCAGACATATACCCCATCATACTTATTCAGTTGCTTCATGCTGTTTGTTAACATAAATAATTACTTTGAAGAAATTGAGCAAATACAGCCATATCTTTGCAGAAAATGAAGTATATTGAAAATACCATATATAGTAATAAAGATCAGCGTTGTAGAAATCCTATTCTCTAAATTCAGGGCTCTGTAGAAAACATATCCAAATCAACATCTATGGGCTGAATAGGCATTATATTTCAACATCATGCAACACATCCTATGTAAACATGATTATGATACTGAAAAAATCCATGAATCATCTATTTAAGATGTTAATATAAAATCTTGAGAGGGTATGTCAAGATTTATTTTATTCTGGTTGAGGATTTCTACAAACCCAAATTTTAAGTACTTGTTAGACGAAACACAAGCATCACCTTGTGTTTTTGGTGCAAACAAACACAGAGAACTTATTATTATTAAAATTGTAGCAGCTTAGCTGAATTTAGAAAAAAGGATTTCTACAGAGTCCTTATTTTGTCTTCTTTTTATATTTGATATCTCTCACATAGATCTGGTAGTGAGCCCCTGAAGCACCCGATGAACGCCTGTCAATTTCAAATAATTTTGTTGCTTCGACCAGATCACTGAGCTTTTTATATCCATAGTTTCTTGAATCAAAATCGGAAGCCCTTTTTATCGCATTTTGACCAACGTTACCAAGAGGTGACCACCCGTCATCATCCGCAGAATCTTCAACTGCATTTCTTAGCAGGTTTACCAGTTTAGAATCTCCTTTCAATTCATTTGTACTATATTTTTTATACCCGCCTATTTCTGATACAGTTGTTTTTTCCTCTTCAGTTTTTCTGAGATTTTCTGTATATATGAATTTGTCACATGCAACTATGAAAGGCTTGGGTGTTTTCTTTTCACCAAACCCATACACATTCAGTCCAGATTCCCTTATTCTCTGGCACAATCTGGTAAAATCACTATCACTTGATACTATGCAGAACCCATCCAGTTTTTCAGTATATAGAAGATCCATTGCATCTATGATCAATGAGCTATCCGTTGCATTTTTCCCTGTAGTATAACTAAACTGCTGAATAGGCTGTATTGAATAATCGAGTAGTGTGTCTTTCCATGGGTTAAGTTGAGGAGTTGTCCAGTTTCCATAGATACGCTTTACACTGGCAATTCCGTATTTGGCAATTTCATCGAACAACCCTTCAACGATCGATGGTTGTGCATTATCAGCATCTATTAGTACTGCTAACTTATTTTGTGATTCATCTTCTTCCATTCATATACCCTCAATTAATCAACTTGGATATCCCATCTACACACATCTTTCAAAAATAAGCATTCAATGATCTTTTATGCTGATGGTAAGCAATGATTAAAATTGTGCTATTTCTCGACACCCATAATATTTGATACATTCATAATATTTGAATAATTTGATGATCCCATGAAGTTACATTTTCATCAACTTGGGAATTTAAGATAACGGCATCACCAATCTAAATATTTTATTTGTTTTTACCTAATATTGTCAATGATTTCTTTGTAGCATCCTGTACTTTTTTGTGCTTATCATTCAGACAGGCTTTAAGTAATTCAATGAATCTAGGATTGTCCAATTCTCCTAGTGCGAGACAAACAGATTATTTAGCATACGTGTCTTTTAGTTCAGAGAACTTTAATGAGCGAAACCACTACGTTAGAATTTTTGATTAAACCTAACATTTTCGTAGCTACTCATAAAAGTCTCTTTTTACCGAAATTATTAATATAGTCCAAAATTTGGGCCCTGTAGAAATCCTCAATATTTGGACAAGAATCGAATTTAAAAATATCAAGGGATGTTATCAAGAGTGCGATGGGCGTGCGGCACACGTACACAACCATTACACTGCTTCTGTCCAACAACCCTTAACAAAACCTTTTAATAATAACCATACAAAAGTGGATCTCTTCAACATCGTGTGGGTAACTAAATTTATTTACATCTACCTTTCAAGCGTCATGGAATTCAAAGAACTAATGCAAATCGCAATCGAATGAGCAAAAATACCACAACACAATTAAAGGATTGTACAGGGAGACGATCTATAATTGCGAATATTTGCTTGCAGGACGTTAAAATTACCCACTCGATGTTAATGAGAACCAAAAATATGATATATGCAGAACGATTTGAATTATTCAATTTAATAAGTGTGATCTTAGGAATGCAAATATGGAATGAATAATTAACAAAAACAAAAATAGGCTGGAACTTATAGATCATCAGAGTTCAGGAAAAAATAAAATGATAAGGTTCACGGCATATTACCAGCCGTGAAGTACACCTTCGGGTTCATTTTCATCCTTGTACATCGTGAACTCTTTGCTTGATTCATCTTCTGCAAGAACGAATTTATCTTCCTTTCCCATCTTTGCATAGACAAGAGGCATGGCACCTTTTGTTGTTTCCGGTGCATCCATGTTGAATTGATTGGGAATCTTGCTTTCAGGCAGGAATGCCGTGATCACGAACCAATCAATATCACCGATGAAATCGTCTTTGATAAAGCGACTGCTGCTCGGTGGTATGGTGCTGTTTTCCTGGTGTATGTATTTACCGTCTGCTCTGTATGCTGCGAAACGCATGTTGTATTTGGTCTTGTTCTTTACAATAGCCAATTTATGACCCCCTTAATTTATAGGTCGGTTATCAAAATGATTTATATTCATAGTATATAATCATTATTACTTGTTTTAACTAAGATTTACTTTATTTAGCTAGTTTGGGTCAATTTTCTTTAGTATAACTGCATACACAACTACAAAGTTGCTATTGCAACTAAAATCCGAATATCCTTTTTTTCTGATCTTTCTGATGAGGAAAAGAAGCCTGTTCCTGTTTACCTTGGAAGACTGCTGCAGAACGCTTTTAACGAAATTTGACCTTAATGGTGAATTGCATGAATTTCAAACCCTATCATCTGCTGTTTCTTGCAACAACCGTCTTCTTTGCAATGGCAGGTGGTGCTATACTTGCACCAGTACTGCCACAGATGGTGGAACCATTAAGCAGCACTCCTAATGAAGTAGCACAGCTCATGGCGGTCTACACCATCTCCACAGCTATCTTCTCTCTTATCATCGGGCACTTTGTTGATCGTGTGAACAGGAAGGCAGTGCTTGTACCCTGTCTTGTCATCAATGGATTGATGGGGCTTTTCAGTTTCTTTGCAACCGACCTGCATACCCTGCTTATATTGAGGTTTGTTCAGGGTATAGGGATCGCCGGGATGATGTCACTGGTGATGCTGATGATAGGGGATGTTTATAAAGGGCTTGACCGGGTTCATTCAATGGGCAGGGTCAGTATGGCAATAGCCATTGGTTCGGTTACAGCACCCCTTATTGGTGGTGGATTGGCCACCATCGGGTGGAACTATCCTTTCCTCTTCTATGTCATGTCACTACCATTTGCCTTGCTGGTTTTCCTGTTGCTTCCTGAAACAAAGGAATGTGATGGATCCTATGGTGGCGGATTGGGAACTGCAGTTCGTGAACTTCGGGATTTCAGGATACTTTACACTGTATTCCTGAGCTTTGCTATCTTCTTCCTGTTGTTCTCGATCGTTGTCTTCCTTCCATTCATGCTCAAGGATGTTTTCGGATTTGCTGCAAAAGAGGCAGGTATGGTGCTTTCTATTCAGGGAATTGCCATCATCATGGTGGCATCTAACATAAAGAAGCTTGCAGAAAAACTTCCATTGATAGTCCTCATAGGTATGGGTTTTTCACTTGTGGGGATATCTATTTCCCTTATTCCATGGGCCGGTTCCCTTTCTGTACTTTTCCTGCTATTGCTGGTGTTTGGCGGTGGGTTCGGGCTTTGCCAGACAGCTATTGACTCCCAGATCATCCAGATATCACCACCACAGTCCCGCGGAGGTGTCCTGTCCATTCACAATACCATGAAATATGTGGGTCAGAGTGCTTCACCTGTGGTCCTGGGCGGTATATTGCTTTACTTCGACCTGCATATCGTGTTCCTACTCTCAGGTATCTTTGGAATACTGGTGGCAGTCGTGACCCTGGCATTCAGGAAAAGGTTTGTTGTGGAAAGTAATATCTAATTCAAAACTGATGATCTATTGAATGTATTATGATTTCATAAGAACGAAACTTGGAACTGTACTGGTAGCTGGCGATTCTGAAGGGTTGAAGGTGCTGAATATCCGGGATGGTAAAAGGAAATATACCATTCCCTCTGATTGGAAGCAGAACCGGACTTTCTTTAAGGTAGTCAAAGAACAGCTACACCGGTATCTTGCAGGGGAGTTGAAGGAATTCGATGTAGAACTTTCGCCAGAAGGTTCCGATTTCCAAAAGGTGGTTTGGGATGCTTTAACAAAGATCCCTTATGGCAAGACTGTATCCTATGGGGATGTGGCTGAAATGATCGGCAAGCCAAAAGCTGCAAGGGCAGTTGGGCTTGCAAATTCTTCAAATCCGATCCAGATCATCATCCCATGCCACCGTGTGGTAAGCTCTAACGGAAAACTGGCAGGTTATGCCGGTGGACTTGATGTTATGGTGGAACTTCTTGAGCTTGAAGGTATAAAGACCAAAAGCAATGGGAAGGGGAAGTTCAGTATCTGACTTATGGGACATGTATCAGTGGGAAGCAACAGCAGTAAATGATTCATTTATGCTATAATTATTCGTTTGATTAAAATGCACAGTGATAAGTCGTGTCATTCTGTTAAAGGCTGGAAATATTCTCCTCGATGGTCGCAAAGGGGATATTCTTACGGCAAAGAACCTTTCAGCACTTTTTGATATGGATGTTGAAGTTGTCTGCGAAAAAGAATATTACAGGACATGGATTGATCCATTGTTCCTTTGATCATATTTCACCAGACGATGTCTCAGAAGTCGAATAAGGTCTTTTGAGGTTTTGCTTTTGCTGCCGGTTTAGGTTCTGGTTTTGGATCATCCTTTGGGGCCGAGTTTACTGTCTTTGAAGTTTCTTCAGCTTTTGAATTTCCGTTGGATGCAGCACTTTCCATTATCTGGTTCAGGTCCATCTGCTTTTTATCCTGTACCTTCTTCACTGCTTTCTTCTCAAAGAAGACCGGAGCATCGTCGTTGCCATAGGTGCTGCGTTGTGCCCGTGCAAGATCATAGATCTTCTGTATTCCTTTTGTGACCTTCTTGCCACCGGTAAGGTACACCATCTCATCGACGTTCAGGTCAAGGTTCACAGCAACATCTACTGCATAGGCATCGTCCTTCAGCATCCTGCCGTACAGGTGCGCCAGGTCTGTGCGGGAATAACGCATGGACTCGTTGCAATGGTCGCCGATCCTGGATGCAATATTATCCCTCATGTCACGTTTTGCCCTTAATTGACCCATTTTACGCCAGAATGAAGGTGGCTGGTACTTTGTGAATCCACGACTGACATGTGACTTAGATACCACTGTCCCGCAGGTCATGAGGACGCTTGCATATCTCCAGAGGCGATAGCTCTGTCGTTTTCGCACACGACCAAGATACCTGTCTGCCTTTGAAAGATGGGTGTATCCTGTGATAAGGTCCTCTTCAGTACCTTCCTGAGTGCCATATTGTAATGGCAGATTCTCATCGATCCAGTGTATAAGGTTCTCAGGTGTTTCATCCAGGCCATATGTGGCTTGCAATGCACTTTTTGGGTCCGTGCTCTTGAAGATCTTCCCGAGGACCTTGAAGATCGATTCCTTCGTATCCCTCTCGGATGTGGCGATATCTTCAATGTAGATCTCGTCCCTTCCCAATGCAACTGCCTGAAGGTCCTTGACAGCACTTCGCATGTCTCCGCCGGCATTGTCGGCCAATTTTTCAAGGACGCCAACACCGCACATGATCTTCTCTTCGACGCATATTTTCTTGAGCGCCGGTATCATTGACCTGCCCTGCACTGAATTGAACTTCAGCTCAATGCATTGGGATCGTATCGAAGGTGTAAGTCCGTAGAGGTCGTTGGCAATGAGTACGATGGGTTGGTCAGTTGTTTTGATAATGCTGCCCGCAGCACGGGCTCCTCCCCTATCTGCATTTCCGTGCATATTGTCAGCTTCATCCAGAATGATAAGTCTCTTTGTGGAAGTACCGGTAAGTGAGCTCATCTTTGATGCAGAACCTGCGATCCTTTCAATAGCACCGGCTGTTCGCTGGTCGCTTGCATTCAGCTCGATGGTCTCCCAGTCGAAATCCTTTGCAAGTGCGTGCGCTGCGGATGTTTTTCCAACTCCTGCAGGTCCGTGGAGGATAACTGCACGCTTTTCCGGCACTCCGGAGAGCCATGACTCTGCCCACTCGCGCATATCAACGATTGACTTCTTGTTCCCCACAAGATCTGATAGGGATTTGGGCCTGTATTTTTCAACCCATTCGATAGATTCTTCCATCTGTGATCATACCTTCAATAAAAGGGAAAATTAATTAATGTTTGCATCTCTTTGTTGATTCTGATTAATATCATTTCTGGCAGGTGATCCGGCATGTAGAACAATAGCACGACAAGTCTTATGGATGTTGTCCGGAAAAGGGCTCTTTCAAACACTGCAAAGGTGGCTATTGGTGTACGTGATCCGACACCTAAGATGATCTCAAGTATCGAGAATGCACACAATGAAGGGTATGCACACGTTATCCTTGTAGGGGATAAGCAGGATATCGACTCCGTTGGAACTTCCCTGGAGATCATCAACACCCATGAGCCGGAGATCGTTCTCGGTGACCTACTGGCATCTGGTTCAGTTGATGCAGCGGTCAGAGGCACTGCAAAAGCCTCAGTTACCCTTTCCCATCTCAAGCAGGTCCTCAGGATAGAGCGGTTGCACCGCATGGCTTTTCTCCTGACATCTGAAGGTGTGCCATTCTTCCTCGCACCTGTGGGGATCGATGAGGGCAATGACCTCTCTGACAAAATAACACTTGTTAAGCTTGGTGTGGAGCATATTCGCAGGTTTGGAGTTGAACCGGTGGTAGGTGTGCTCTCGGGTGGCAGGATGGGTGATCTTGGGAGGCATGAGAAGATCGATCGCACACTTGCAGATGCTGACTTCCTTGCAAGCAGGCTTCGGGAAAATGGTATATGTGCAAAGCATTATACAATACTCATTGAGGACGCTATAAAAGAGGCGAACTTCCTATTTGCTCCTGATGGAATAACCGGTAACCTGATATTCAGGACACTTGTGTTCCTTGGAGGAGGGGATGGTATAGGTGCACCGGTATTAATGGACGACCATGTCTTTGTGGACACATCACGTGTGGGTGGCCACTACACAAAGGCTATCATGCTTGCAAGTGCCCTTGTGGATATGAAAAACGAGAGAAACAGATCTTGATTAAATGTGATTTATGGGGTGTTGACATAGAAAACGTTGCATGTGGCTGGCCTGTTGTGAAAGGAGATTGCATTGCCGGAAATAGCGATTCCTGTATTGCAGTTATAACTCTTGCAAGCTCATTTGAACCTTATGAGGAAGCTGCCATGTGGGGTAGCTGCAAGACCGAGAACCTTGGTGCAGAGAAGATCATCATAAACACGGTCTCAAATTCAAATATCAGGTATCTCCTTATATGTGGCAATGAATCCAGAGGTCATCTTGCAGGTAGAACACTTATTGCACTTCACAAGAACGGCATAGATGAGGATGGGCGGATCATCGGGTCGGATGGCGCGATCCCCTTTATCGAGAATATCAGCAGGGATGTCATTGAGCGTTTCCAGAAGCAGGTAAGTCTCATTGAGCACATAGGCCTGGTCGACATTGATGAGATCCGCCGTATCGTTGATGAGTATAAAGAAAAAGAAGGTCCGTATCATGAAGCAGCTTTCGTTGTCGAGAGCGCCAAAAAGAAAAGCAGGCCAGTTATGGATATCACTTCCGGTGATATCATGGTATCAGGCAATGTAATGCTGGATTCAACTTCCGGTATTGTCTGTGAGGTAGAGTCTAATTAAGTATCGTTTTATTGTTATTTTCTCATTGTTATATTTCGTAGAGGTTGTGTTCATGTTCAGGTTCCAGAAAGAGCAGGAGATCGTCAATATTGCAGGTGTCAAGGTCGGAGGCCAGCCCGGTGAGCTGGCAACAGTGCTTGCAGGTACTATATTCTATGAAGGTCACAGCATCGTGGAAGATGCAGATGCCGGCATATTTGACAGGAAAGAGGCAGAGGCCCTTGTGAACATGCAGGATTCCATGTCCGATGAGACTGGAAATCCATCGATCGTCCATATCTTTGCCAACACTTTTGAGAGTATGCAGAAGTACATCGATTTTGTTACCTCCGTAAGCGATTCTCCATTTATCATCGATTCCCCACAGCCTGCTGTGAGGATGGCTTGCGCAGAATATGTGACCGACATCGGACTTGCCGACAAGACGATCTACAATTCTATTAATATGAGCATCACCGACGATGAATTCGCTTCCCTGGCAAATTCCGATATTGACAGCTCCATTATTCTAGGTTTCAATGCAATGGACTCCTCCCTTGATGGCAGGATGGCATTGCTGGAGAACGGCGGTAAACTGATGGACAGGGGTCTGCTGGATATTGCTGAGGAATGTGGTATCAAGAACATCCTGATCGATCCGAGCATTACTCCCATGGGTGATGGTGCAGGCATTGCTCTTCGTATGACCATGACAGCAAAGGCGAAATGGGGATATCCCGTAGGTTCCGGGATCCACAATGCTCCTTCTTCCTGGAGCTGGCTCAAGGCTAAAAAGAAGGAAGATCCACTGGTCTATAAGATATGCGATATCGGTACGGTTTCCATGCAGCAGCTTGCAGGTGGCGATTTTGTGCTCTATGGCCCTATCGAGAATGCACGTTACACCTTCCCGCTGGCCGCCATGGCTGACATCATGATCGCAGAGGCATCTTCAGATCTTGATATCGAGCCATCATCCTCACACCCCCTTAACCTGCTGGTGTGATCTCCTTTTTGGAAATGCTTATGTATCCCCTGCACGCATATTCTTTTTAGCTTTCCAGGGTTGATGCAGCATGAAAGAACTTAAGATCAGTATATCTGATGAGTTGTATGAGGAACTATCTACTGTTTCTGATAAGGATTCCTTTTTGATAGAACTTCTTGAGAACAAGCTGAAAATATCTGGTGAGGATAATGCCGGCTCTGTTGAAGATGCCGAAGAGCCTTGTTTTGAAGAACCGCAGGGCATTGCTGGAATAACAGATGATGTTCCTGATGGTGGCAATGATACTGACGATCGGGCTGCAGAAGTTACTGGTGCTGAGGATGTCGGTGAAGAAATTCCTGAGGAAGCATACTTTGAACTTGAAGATGTCTTTGAAGAGGAAGACATAATCGCTGATGATGGGGAAAATGAGCTTACTTTATGTTGCAATTGCAATCTTGTAGGTCCGGATGATCTTGAAGATTGCAAAGGACCTGTCCTCGATGTCGACTTTGCAGATCCGAGTGAGGAGAGCTCAAAGTCAGTTTCAGAGTTAATTCCTTCTACTGAAAAGGAAAACAATCCTTCTATTGAAAAGATGGCATGTTTCGAGAGCATCATCGTTGATCTTACAGATCGTATCTGTGAGCTTGAGGGGCAGATCAGTGATATGAGTGCCAATGTTCAGTTCCTTAAAGAGAGGTCCATCTTATCCGATATTGGGGGCAATAAAGCCGAGTCTGATCCAGTCTTTCCGGCAAGATCCGGTGGCATTGTGGCAGAAAGACCTGAAGAAGCAGTTCCATATGCTACTCTTTCCTTTCCTGAGTTGAAGGTCCCGCCGGAATTGCTATCTGGTGTTGAAGTTCCGGTAGCAGAAATTGAACACGATGATGTTATGAAAACTCCAATGGAGAGTCGTTCTCCGAATGTTCCGGAAGCTGCCGTTGAAGAAGCTTCTTTTTCGGAACCATTTAAGCCTGTGCTATTCGATGTTGAGACCTCATCACAAACCTCCTCACAGACTCCAAAGGCAATTCCGGCGCAGGAAATCTCATCATTACAGGATCGTGAGATTGCTACTGATAATATGGAGAATAAAGATGTTGAGGAACATTCTTCCCAGGCAGCTAAGCCCGATGCACCTGTTCCGGCTGTAAATGCTCCGGTTGCGGACAAGCTTGAAAGCTGTATATTTGCTTATCTTTCATCTGGTTCTGAGGTTAAGAAAGATGTGATCAAAAGCCTTCTTTCCAAGAGATATCTGGATAACGAAGTGGAGTCTAAGATAGATCATCTTCTTTCAGCAGGGAAGATCTCCAATATTGTAAAGGATGACAGGGTCTACCTTATGAGGCTTCCTGAAAAGGAATCTGCATGATCTTGTTTTGTAAATTGCATCAGGTTATAGTTCAAAGATCATAACTTATGATCGGATCATAAGCTTGTCATCTGGGATTAAAAAAATAAGAATATAAAAAAAGGAATAAGCTGCTTAAACAGCAGCTTTAGTCCCTTATAGCTCCCCTGCTTGCGGAGCTAACTGTTTTTCGATATCTTGAAAGGTAGCCGGTGACTTCCTTCTCGACCGGTTTGAAATCTGCCCTTCTCTTTTCCAGTTCCTCTTCTGAAACATTGAGCTCAAGCTTCCTTGCAGGCATGTCGATCTCAATGATGTCGCCTTCCTGTATCAGACCGATAGGTCCGCCTTCATAGGCTTCCGGTGAGATGTGCCCGATGCATGGTCCTCTTGTACCACCTGAGAATCTTCCGTCTGTGATAAGTGCTACTGAATCGATAAGTCCCATTCCTGCAATGGCTGATGTTGGTGAGAGCATCTCGCGCATACCAGGACCTCCTTTTGGTCCTTCGTACCTGATGACAACAACATCTCCTGACTTGATCTCGCCTTTCATGATGGTTGCCATTGCATCTTCTTCACTATCGAATACCCTTGCAGGACCGGTGTGCCTGAGCATCTTCTCATCTACAGCTGCCTGCTTGACAACTGCTCCGTCAGGTGCAAGGTTCCCTTTCAGGACCGCAATTCCGCCCTCTTCATGGAGTGGGTTGTCAAGTGTTGTCAAGATACGGGCGTTCAGTTTCGGGTTGACTATCACGAATTCCTCGATATTTTCGCCAATGCTCTTTCCGGTGATGGTCTTCTCATCAAGATTGAGCTTTGTTCTAAGCCTCTTCATGATCGCATGAACTCCGCCAGCTCTCTCAAAGTCGAGCATGAAATTCTCTCCGCCGGGTCTGAGTCCGATCAGGTGTGGGGTTGTCTTGCTAAGCTCATCGAACTTCTCAAGTGTAAGATCAATTCCGAACTCATGGGCAATGGCAGGCAGGTGAAGGGTAGTGTTTGTGCTTCCTCCGACTGCAAGGTCTACCCTGATGGCATTCTCAAAGGACTTCTCAGTGACGATCTGGCGTGCAGAAACTCCTTCTTTTACAAGCTCTACGATCCTTTCACCGGAATCTTTTGCAATACGCATCTTCTTTGCATCAACTGCATGTGCAGTTGCACAACCTGGCAGGCTGAGTCCCAGTGCTTCTGTCATGCATGCCATGGTATTGGCTGTGAACATTCCGGCACATGAACCTGCACCACAGCAGCAGAGATCTTCAAGCTGTTTCAGTTTTTCAGATGAGACCTTGCCGCTCTGGCATGATCCTACACCTTCAAAGACGGAAACGAGGTCAGTATAATTGTCATCGACATATCCTGGCAGCATTGGACCGCCTGTGACAACGATTGCCGGGATGTCAACTCTTCCTGCAGCCATGATGTGTGCAGGTGTGATCTTGTCACATGATGTTACCATGACCATGCCGTCCATCTGCTGACCCTGTATCATGATCTCAATGGTGTCCTCGATGGCTTCCCTGCTTGGAAGGGAATATTTCATTCCTTCATGTCCCATCGCGATACCATCGCAGATTCCTATGGTATGGAATTCGAAAGGAACACCGCCTGCATTGCGAATGCCGGCCTTTACCGCTTCTGCAACCTTGTCAAGGTGGATATGTCCCGGAATGAACTCTGTCCAGGAATTCACAACAGCTATGAACGGCTTCTTCATTTCAGAATCGGTCACCCCTATCGCTTTCAAAAGCGAACGGTTTGGCGCACGTGCATCTCCTTTCTTTGTATTGTCACTTCTCATATGGTAACCTCAGTAAAACTCCATGACGTACTATCCTACACGATTAAAGTATAAGTATACTATGATAACCTGATCTTCAAAAGGTTCATTTATAAGGTATCCTTCCATTCCTGACAATCGGGAATACTGAAGTTCACACAATTGAGAGCGAAGAGTACAGGAAACTGCGTGAAGAGAACGAGCAGATGAAGCAAGAGTTTGAGCAGTTTAAATCATCGATGAGACAGGAATTCGCACAGATCGTTGACGCGAAAGTAGATGCTCGATTAAAAAGAGGAATGTCAGGAATTGAGGACTGACGAATAGTGAATCATGCAAGTGCAAGAGTATGTGATGCGGGTGACAAATTCATTGTTTTAAAAATTGATTTGCTTCATCCCAGTCGTACAATTTAATCCCACAAGTTTCTATACAAGTTTTTGCCATCTGGAAGTGATGTTCTCTTGCAATTAATATTTTGCTATTTGTTTTAAGTGCCACCCGAACATACTTGGCATCATCTGGTTTGAAGTCGGATCTACGCATTCTCTCAATGCATTTTGGAGATTTGCCATCATCCTTTATCCTTTTCTTACATCTCTTGTCTACAAGTACATACCACGCTTTAAGAAAATCACTTTTATTCTTGCTTTTACTCATAGAGCATGCGATCAATGGCTTATATTCATTTAATATTTCTTTGTTTACCTGTACACGATGTGATTTTGAAATTGTCAGTAGCTCCTTCGCACTTTCGTAGTGTTCTTCCCCTCTACAAAAATCCCCTAAAACGTTTGCATCAATCACCAAATCGTGCTCAATCATCGTCATCATCTCTTTCAAAGACAACATCATTTCTTTCTAGTACTTCGTTGAACCTTTCTTCAAAGAATCCTTCGGGGAAATCCATCATTTCACCGTCTTCATTGACTTTGATGTTGTGGATTTTAGTCCCTTGCTTTGTCGGTTCAAAGTAATGAATTGCTACATCGTCCGGAGATATATCCCCCATTGCTATCCGTGTACATACCCTTGATATAATAAGGTCGCTATGGGTTTCAACTATTAATGACTTATTAGTATGGTTAGCAGCATCTACTAGCAAGTTTCCCATAGCTGCTTGGCCCTTTGGGTGCAAATGGATTTCCGGTTCTTCAATTAAGACTGTAGAACTATTCGGGCTAAAACATTCAACGATGATAGGTAAAACTTGTGATGTTCCAAATCCGACATCAGCAATGGTAACCCAGGTGCCGGCATGATAATCCTTTAACAACATTTCATACCGTTTTGATCCTTCCTTCAACTCCTCTAATTTAAAGTCGGAAGCAATTTCGAATATGTGTAGCCAATTTTTAACAATGTTTTTAATTTCATCAGAATTCAATAGTATATCTATTGTAAATTTACCTTTGTCACCAATTTCAGTAGGCGCCGCCCCGCTTTTCGTATATACCCTTTCTGGTTTTATACGCAATGGTCCAACGTGTGCTACCTCTTGAAATAAATCATTCAATTTGAAACTAGCTATCGTTGAGTAAAGCGCTGCTTGGACAATACGCATTTCATTCCGTGACATATTTTCTGAAAATGCGAAATTGCTTGACATAAAATCATATTCTGGGACTGAGAAATTTGATACTTTTTTTAATTTCCCAACTACGTTTTTACCAATTGGAATGGGTTGAATTAGTTTTAATGAATATTTGTCTGTGTTCAACCATTTTATTTGTAGATGTATATTTCTTTCATCAGGTTCATCGCCACTATTGAAAACTACTGTGCCTATATATTCGAAATATTTTACAATAATGTTTCCAGAATTGAAGCCAGATGTCGGGTACTTGTACCTTATCAAATATTTCCCACTTGAATCATCTTCAAATCCGATTTCAAATTCTAACTTTTCTTTATGATTCCAAATGATGTCTTTAAATGATCCGAGGTCAATATAATCCTGAAGAATCAACGGACTTTTGTCGTCAGAACTTTTAAACGTCTGACGCAATGCTAACAGTGATTGCAATGCGCTCGACTTTCCAGAACTATTTGGACCTACAAAAAAAGTTATGGGTTTTATCACTATTTCATTAGTATCTTTAAGGGCTTTGAAGTTTTTAATACTCAGGCTTTTTAGCATATACCCACCTTCCAAAACGAGAATATACTCACCATTAAACTATTTTTATTTAAGTATATCCTCATAAGCAATGGCCGTTATTTCAATATTCATGATTCAATTGTTAAGGAATCAATCCCTCTGTAGAATTTGCAAGTTTAGTCCCAGCATCAATGAATACCTTTGCAACTGGGTTAGATTCTACAGTAGATATGTAACTACTTGCACCTACCATTAACACCAGCCCAAGCAATGCCATGGTTGCGCATATCAATGCAAGCTGATTGTATTGTAAATATGCAAAAAATATAGCAGCTGCTGTGTCTACAAAAAGAAGCACAAAACCAATGTTATGGATAGCGGGAGCAATTATATATCCCACCGTAAGAACCATGATTACAGTAACAACGATCATTGATGCGATATCAAATAAACTTAGTCCCATTCAAATTCCCTCTTACCGATCAACATTAGCATCATTTCGTCCCTTTCTCAAGGTCTTCTATATCTTTGAGCGTCTGGAATATCCGTATTCCACTTTGTAAGTAAGACCTTATGAACTCGGGATCCCCAAAGATTTCTTTTGCTGCTTCTGGATTATCATCGATTGCTTTGACATGTCTCGACAGGCCTTCGATGGTCCGATCAATTTCACTCTTATTCGAAATCCCCAACAAATCACGTACCCAATCTAACATTTCATTCACCCCAAATAAAAACATAATGATGCGGATTCAAACTTCAAGCTTCCACAAAATACAGATGCTGATGATCTGGGCAATACATGTCGAGTTCGATCTTCATCCGCTGAATCAAGTCGCAGCAGTATTTTGAAGCTACACCGAAGTACTTCTTCAGGAGCTTGCAGAATTCGTCAGTAGTCATGCCATTGTAGACATACCCTTCGAGTTCCAGGAGGATATCCCTGGCAAGTTGTTCTTCGGAGAGGCTATCCGCCATTTCTACATCGGTGACGGTTTGCTTGTGTATTCTCTCAGATCCTCGCTGATAAACATCTTCTCTCACGCGCACCCGGAGATTTTGATAGAACGTTTTACTGCAGTGGGGACATGTCGTTTTCTCGTACATTATCATTCTCCATTACCTTCATAGAGCATTCGGGAATTCTTCCTCCACGATATCTGCCTCTTTTAGTTCTTCGTACAATGCTTCACGCATAACAAGGGATTCACGATATTCCTTTGCTTCCACTACCTTGGTAAATTCAATTTGTCCATGTAGTTCATGGACGGCTTTCTCGATATCGTTAAGTGAGACGCTGAAGAACTCTTTGCGGTTGTTGACAGCATTTACTTGCCTTTCCCTGAACATGCTGTGTAAATTGTTTTCCAGAGATGGTGCGTCATCTGAATAAATCATAGCATGAACATCAAACCTGAATGGTACTGAAGCATCACCCAATTCCCTAACTCTGTCCATAGGTTCGAGTCGTCTGGTCATACCAATCTTGTAGACATCTTCGCCAAACGACCCAATATTTGAAATCACATAGACGTGTCCAGATCTTGTCTGTTGTGCACGTGAAATTGCACGTTCCTTCTTTTCGTGTGCTTCTTTCAGGAGTCTTTCAAGGTCAGCTACTTTGTCATTAAGTGCACCCATTTCTTCCCCTTTTGCCATCTCCATTTCCAATCTGGCATCTTCGAGGGCTTTCTGGTATCGAACTTCTTCCTGTTCGGATTCACGTTCAGCCTTTTCAATTTCTCGACGAGCTTTTTCTTCTTCACGCATCTGTTCTTTTATCTGACGCTGCTCTTCTTTTTCTTCGTATTTCTTTTCCTGGTACTCATGTGCAAGGTAGAGCTCTTCCAGTTTAAGAGTCAGATAGTCTTTTGATATCTCGATTTGGTTTGGTTTTCCCATTCTGTTAATAGCTTCGAATGCCCGATTGATGCGGGTTTCCATCTTGTCAACATTGTTCCACTTCACTTTCAGGGTATCCGCGTCACATTCGTTGTTAAAGGATCTCAGCATCAATTGGATGTTCTTTTTTGTCATCTGCTTGCCTTTTGCCTTACTACCTTCAACTTCCCATTGAATCTTGCATGTAGCAGCTGTTCCGTCCTTTATCATCTGCTTCTGCTCATCTCGAGTACTCACAATAGTTTCCTTGTATTCTTCAGATGTATCAAAATCGAAATGGGGTTTGTACATACCATGTGCTACAATATTAGCGTCCTCTTCAAGCTCGTTGAGTTCTTTTTTAAATTTGTCATACACCGGTTTCTTTTCCGAATAGTCGCTTTGCATTTCATTTAACTGCTTTTGGACTCGTGCTATTTCAGCATCGATATCAGTGATACCTTTCGTGCGTGATGCAATTTTAGAATATTTGATATATAGAACGATCAAAGCTCCGATTAAAACCAATGTTGTTAATGATACCATGAGTTACTCCCACCTATATAATAAGTGGAAGAATTTTTAATGTATATAAAATTTGTGAAATGGGTTCAATCATTCCAGGATAATTTCCCGAGATGATACAATGATCATTTCATTCATATAGTCTACAATCGTTATTTCTTGCAATGAAACCAATCGACACGATGTCAGAAATGTTTCAGCAAACACAAACGATAGATACTCCGGATTAAAAGAAACTCCGCTTTGTATGTGTGGATTCCAATAAATGTCACCATTAGTATCTTGGCACTCGAGTAGTATATAATGACTGTACCCATTGGAATCTTTGTCGTTACTAACAATTCTTTAAAATCTATTTTATTCAAAACAGTTCTTAACATGTCTATCTTCGAATCGTCATCAAATATGGTTGATGTTTGTGATCTTGAAACCAACTTTCAAATAGTGTAAAATAATTCTAAATACTAATTGAATGGACTTAAACAATAAATCTACTATTAACCTGATATTCAAAAGGTTCATTTATAAGGTATCCTTTCAATCTTATCCCTATGAGAACAGTGATCATAGACGGCTATGTGGATGAGCCTGCGTGTTTCGGGGTTCCGCCATATATCTCTCCATACATACGTTACATAGCCGGTGCTCTCCGTGAAAGGGGCATAGCAGAGGAAGACATTCACTATTTTACCATCGATAGTCTGAGGACAGCAACTCCGGAAGATGTGCTTGCGCTTAAAAAAGCCGACCTTGTGGTCATACTGTCAGGTATCACGGTACCGGGTAAATACCTTCGATCATCTCCCATAACTCCCGGTGAGATCGAGAACATCTGCAGTCTTTCATCAGGTCTGAAAATCATAGGTGGTCCCATACGTCTCGGTTTCAGCAAAGGGGGTGGTACAGGTGCCAAAGAACTGGGTATTGAAGCAGAAGATGTTGTCATTGCAAAGAAGGACATCGAAGCTTTTGTTTATGATATCTTCGAGAACGGTTCCCTGCTCGATCCTGGGGATATCGGTCACAGGCTGAGGACAGTAGAAGAGATCGGGATATGGTCTCGTCTTGGTGCTTTTATCATCGAAAGACATCCGGATTATCCCTATGTCATGTGCGAGCTTGAGACCTACCGTGGGTGTGGGCGTAAGATCCACTGTTCCTTCTGCACTGAAAGGTTCTACGGCCCTTCGGACTACCGCCCTGTATCCGATGTGATCGATGAAGTCTCTTCCCTCTATGCTGCCGGTGCCAGATATTTCCGTATCGGCAGGCAACCGGACTTGTTCAGTTTCCATGCAAGGGATGTAGGTGCAGACATCCTGCAACCGGATCCATCGGTCCTGGAATCGCTCTATAGCGGCATACGTAAGGTGGCACCTGAACTTAAGGTCCTTCATATGGACAACGCAAATCCGGCAACTATTGCTGCGTATCCTGAACAGAGCCTTGAGATAATGAAGACCATTATTCACCATCATACATCCGGTGACATTGCAGCCCTTGGAATGGAAAGTGCTGATCCCAATGTAGTGCGTGCAAATGACCTTAAGGCAATGCCGGAAGATGTGCTGGATGTTATCAAAATGATAAATGAAGTTGGTGCTTCAAGGGGTAGCAGTGGTCTTGCAGAGCTATTGCCGGGGTTAAACTTTGTCCATGGTCTGCCCGGTGAGACTAAGAAGACATTTGAGATGAACTATGATTTCCTCAAAAATGTACTGGATTCAGGCCTTCTTGTAAGAAGGATCAATATCCGTCAGGTCATGGCATTTCCGGATACCCGGGTCTATGGCAACGATGAGCTTGTGGGGAAACACAAGAAGTTATTCCTGAAATACAAGGAAAAGATACGAAAAGAGATAGACCTGCCAATGCTTCGGAAGGTTGTTCCAAAAGGCACTGTACTTCGGGATGTGATGTGTGAAGTACACGATGAGAGTTCAAAGAATGAGCTGACATTTGGCAGACAATTTGGTTCCTATCCTTTACTTGTCGGGATACCGCTTACTCTTCCTCTTGGTAAGTTCACTGACGTGGTTATTGTGGGGCATGGTCAGCGTTCTGTAAAGGCCATTCCTTATCCACTTGAAATAAACTCTGCACCTCTGTCTGTTATCAGGGAACTTCCCGGTATCAGTGATCTTGAAGCTTCAAACATCTACAGGGGTGTGCCTTATGCAAATGCAAATGAGGTACTGGGGAAAGTGCAGGACGTGGAGAAATTATTGAAATATGTAGTGGTGTGATCCTGGTGCTTTACTTGTTAATTGAATCGCTCATGATATCTGCATCTTTCAGTACCTTCAGGCTCACTAAACTCCCTGCGACTATATTCGTATAATATGTGAGTGCTCTCCAGGTCAGCACAGTTATACCTATTAAAGCAGGGGATGCAAGCAGTACCGAGAACAATGAACTCGCACCTAGCTCTGCCACCCCGCTTGCACCAGGGGTTGCAGGTATTATCATTACTATCGTCAGCAGGATCTGTGCTGTGAAGGCAAGCACAATTTGTGGTGGCTGGTTCAGTCCTACTAATATGACCGGCAGGATCGAATAGAGGGCACAGCGATAGATGATGGTACATATCATCCCGTAGAAAAGTCCTCTTCTTCCCTTTTTCAGAAGGTATCGAAGTCCATAGTGGAAATCATCCAGTTCAGTGTCCACTTTCTTTAACAGGTGTGAGATCGCTTCATCGGTTTTCTTTCCATGAAAACGGGTAGTCCTGTTCACCAGAAAATGAATGGTGCTTTTTGTCCTATCAGGTTTCCATATGGCATATATCAGTATTCCAAGGGCTGAGAGCAGTACTGCTTCTCCTGTGATAAGTAGCATGTCAAAATTCTCACCCGGGATCACACCTCTGAAGATATAGAGTGCCACAGGTGCTGTCAGGAGTATTAAAAGGGCATCTGTGAGCCGCTCACCAATAACCACTGCCGTTGCCTGTCCGATAGGTATCTCGTTCTTTGAAAGGAGGTGGACCCTTAAGGCCTCACCTCCAGCCGAAGATGGTGTGACTGCAGCTACGAGAAGACTGGATATGGCGATCTCAATGGTCTTTAATGAACTGATATCATGGTCCATGGATTGGCACATGAACTTTGTGCGAAGTCCCCAGATAATATATGAAAACACCTGAAGTGCGATGGCAGCGAGGATCGCTTCTTTTTTAATGTTAAGGATCGCATCGATGGTGGTCGTGTCCACTGTGAATAACAGTAGAATTACAATTGATGTAAAGCTTAACAGCAATGAGATTACGAGCCACTTAAAGAATCGATTCATACTTTCAGGTGTTCTGTTATTTAGTCTAATTCAGGGTTGATTATGGTCTCCTTTATCCTTGAGCCGGGTTTGATATTGATCTCTGGCCATATCTTTACATAGGAGTGAATGGTGGCATCATCATTGATGTTCACACGGGGACCGATGACCGTTCCGTTTTCCATGCTGCAGTTCCTTCCTATTACTGTATTGTTGTCGATTATTGAACCGGATGCATTGGAGTTGTTCCCGATGGTAATGTTGTTGAAGATATATGATGATAATATTCTGCAGTTGTCTTTGATGACACAATTGGAACCAATGGCTGTGTATGGTCCTATCAGGACGTTGTCTCCAATAGTTGTGTTTTCCCCGATGACAATTGGTCCCACAAGTGCAGAGTTCGAACCTACGACCACATTGTTCCCTATCTTAAGAGGTCCGACGATACGTGCATTCTTGGTATTGAAGTTACCTTCGATGGAGGTTCCGGGAAGAGAATCAAGCATCCATCTCTGTGCCTGTCTGTATGCGTTTGCACTTCCTACATCCGTCCAGTGGCCACGCATCAGCATGCCATTGATCTTCCTGTCCTTTTTCATCAATGCCGGGAACAGGTCCTTCGCAAAATCATATTGCTTTCCTTCAGGTATCCAGTCGAAGATCTCCGGACTGCACATGTATATGCCTGTGCTGGCGAGATTGCTGAAAATTTCTCCAGGACCTGGCTTTTCAAAAAAGCGGTGTATCCTGTTGTTAACGTCCATGTCAGCGATACCGAACTCTCGCGGATCATCAATGGACATCAGTCCGATGGTCACTATGGCATCGTTGTTCTCATGGAATCGGTACATATTGCGAAGGTTAAGGTCCATGACATGGTCTCCACCTACAATAATGAATGGCTCATCCTTAAGGTACTCCTCGGCATTCTTCACGCTGCCTGCAGTGCCGAGTTTTTTCTCTTCATAGACGTAGTCGATATGTACTCCGAACATACGTCCATCACCAAGGCTTTCTTCTATCTTTTCTGCCATATATCCAATTGTGATGACGATCTCAGTGAACCCTTCTTTTGCAAGGTGTTCTATAAGATGCACAACGGATGGCTTGTTCAGAATAGGTATGCTTGGCTTTGGTCTTTCAAAGGTCAAAGGACGAAGTCGTGTGCCTTCCCCTCCACACATGATGCACGCTTTCATACTTCAGAAGATGACCTTTTCACTTATATTGTTACCGTTATGAGTTTTTGTGATTAGCTTCTGAAGAATTTAACATCTTTTGCTTTCTGGACAATGATCTCCAGCTCACCTTCATATTCGTCTAGTATGCCGGTAATACGCACCTGGTCATTGGTGGAGATCCTTTCATTGATCTCTTCAGCTCCACGGTTGTTTGGTATAAAGACAGTTATGGGTTGTGTGCTGTGGTCAACTTCCAGAATAAGGTGGTCTCCGGTATATGTGATCCGCTTGCTGAGCACCGTTCCTTCTATAAAGACCTTTTCTCCCAGTCCGGATGAATCTGTTAGTGGCCGGATATCCCCTGTCAACTCACCGGGAAGGTAGGTAAAATAAGCTACTGCCAGTGACAGGATGGCCATCACCAGCAGGACTACTACGATCTTTTCTTCTTTTTCCATCCTTGATCCTTTATTGGTTTGGTTTATTCCTGTCCGATAGATACCAGTGTGATCTTGAAGACAAGTGTCTTTCCGGCAAGGTGATGGTTGTAGTCAATGAAGGCATGTGTGTCGTTCATTTTAGCTACCGTTACCTGTCCGTGCTGGGTGTGTAGTGGCATTCCTACCTCAGGCTCGATCCCCATCTCTTTGAGATGATTGATCTCTATTGGCTGGACAAGTTCCTCGTCGTACTCTCCATATGCTTCTGCTGCCGGGATCGTGACTGTACGTTCCTCAGCGATCTCCATTCCAAGCACGCCATCGTCGAAGCCTTTGATCATCTGGCCTGCACCCACAGTGAATCCAAGCGGGCTATATTCCCTTGCAGGGTTGTGTTGTCCGGCTTCCTTTGCAACCTCTTCCAGTGATGTGTCAAAAATTGTTCCATCTTCAAGCTGGCCAATGTAATTAACAGTGATATAATCTCCTTCGTTTACCATAGTATCTTCCTGATCCCCGGAATTGCTTGCACAACCACTAATAAGGACCATGCTTGCAAGTATAATTAGTAATATTGCTTTCTTCATTGGAATCAACATTTCTAACCTTATAATGTGTGATAAGTATTTTGATATTTTATATCTGAGTTTCGATATTGTTTGGCATGGTGTTCCTCGGTAAGACTTAGATGAAGGTTTGTAATAATAAGTATGATTTGATAAGTTATGTAGACTCTTTGTTGTATATCCACTAAATTCTATTTCATTGTAACTTCAGTTGCATCGTTTTTAGGCTCATGTAATGGCAGATGCATAGTTATTATTGCTTCTATCGTTCGTTGCAACTTTATTTTTCTGATTTGGTCTGGTGTGCAATGTCTTAGAAATGTTTCTCATTTCATGTCTTATTTGACTAATATATGCCTTCTTCATGAAATACATTAATATCAAAAAGTAACACATATATGATTCAAAAACACAGTTTTATATACTATATCAGTTTTATTTGTGGCACTCAACTAAACTTGTCTGATTCAATGCAAGATCATATTTGATTTAATATGATGTAAAAATTATCAATTTGGGTGGTAGAAATGTTGTTAATAACATACATTCTAAAAGAGAAGTTAATTTTTATAAGAGGTGCTTGTGAATGAACATGGTACTTCTCACTGTTGTGGGGATACTGTTGGCTATTTTTCTATTTGGTATTAAGACCGGGATAGGCTGTGGTTTTTCTAATCGCAGCACAAAAGAGATCCTTGCGATTGCAGGCAGCTATTTTATTTTATCACTAATAATCGGCAGTCTCATAGGATATGTGGACCAATCCAATCTCGACCTTATTGCGAGCATGGGTATGTCTCTTCACGTCCTGGTTGCATTGCTCCTGATCGGGGCAGGCATCTATACCCAGAAACAGTGGAACTGTGGCTGTGATGTTTCTCATCGCACATTCCTTGTGATCTCCCTGCCCTGCCCTGTCTGCCTGACAGCACTCTTCATATCCTGTATGCTTCTGGCAACATATATTGAGATAAGTGGGATCCTGATCGGACTGCTTGTGGGTAGTGTGTTTTTCATCTCTGTGGTTGCGTCTTCCCTTCTGTGCAAGATGCTGAACAAGACCCCGGAGACCCTCGGTAACATCATGATGATCCTTGGTATCTACTATCTCATGGGCGCCATCATTGTACCTGCTTACATTAAGACAAAACAGATGAACATTCCTGCGTATTCCGCACCGCCTGTGGAGATCCTTCCATTCGTGGCCTTTGCAGCAATCATTGCCGGGGGATTTGTTCTTGATAAAATTAGGAGTAACTAAATATGGCTATTGATTCTTCTTTGTTCCAGATCATGTATACTGCTTCATCAGCCCTGCTGTATCCTGTGGTAATACTTTTGATCCTGGCAGTTACGGTATCGCTTGGTCTGATCGGTGAGTTCATCTCAGAATATGCAAAACGTCATCGAAATGTCAAGGAACTGGAACAGATAGGCAGAAACGTTCAGGAGAATGTCAACAATTCCTCCCACGATAATGCCGCATCACATCTTCTAAAACTTGACCAGAACCAGCTTGTTACATCTTTTGCACATGATGCAGCAGAGCATCTGAAAA
>NZ_CAAGTW010000014.1:0-26238 GCF_900774285.1 Methanococcoides sp. NM1 | reverse complement strand
ATTAATGGAACTAACAATGAACCATGGAGTCCTACCTCTAAATCATGGTCGATCTTGATCAATGATGTGCCAGCTTCTGAAGGACTTAGTAAAAATACGCTGAAGAACGGGGATGTTGTCAGTTTCTGGTTCTGTCCAACGAACAGTACGACATATGACCCCATCATTGGTGAAGCATCGTATGTCCTGAACATTACTCTGAAACCTACAACTGTCATATGGGATGGCGAGGTTGAGCTACCATCCGGTACGTTTGATTTTGTGCCTACCAACAATCAGTCTGCAAGTTATGAGATCAATAATTTCACCGATCTTGGAGCTCTTGTGACTGCTAATCAAAGTGCTGGTTTTAGTATCAACATAACAGACGAATGGTATGCATCATTCGGTTCGTTCTGGATCAATGGAATTAATGGAACTAACAATGAACCATGGAGTCCTACCTCTAAATCATGGTCGATCTTGATCAATGATGTGCCAGCTTCTGAAGGACTTAGTAAAAATACGCTGAAGAACGGGGATGTTGTCAGTTTCTGGTTCTGTCCAACGAACAGTACGACATATGACCCCATCATCGGTGAAGCAACGTATGTCCTGAACATATCTACAGTAATTGAAAGTAATACTGGAAGTGGCAGCAGTGGCGGAACAGGTCCTGCCACTATTTTGACAGTTGTCGATGAAGAAGAAACAGTTACTCCTGAAGAACCACAGCCAGACGAGGATGAAGGTCAAATTGCACCTGATGCGGATGCAGGTTCGGCAGAGCAGTCTGATACACCAATCGATGAATCCGAAGAAACCAAAAAAGGTCTGCCCGGATATGAAGGAATAGTTGCAGTATTCGGACTGTTGATCTCAGCTATCTTTATCATGAAAAGAAGGGTGTGATAGATCGACATACAAATATTGAGACCGTGTCGGGAAAGTGATGAAGAGCATTTCCCGATACTCTCATATTGAGATTTGGAATATAGACGTTTGGGGGCTAAATGGATGAACAAAAAAAATAAAAACGTTTTCGCTTTTTTTTTGAGTGCAATACTATTCATTTGCATCTTGTCGGGTATAGCATGCGCATCCGATTGGTCTCAGTTCCAGAAGGACAAAATTAACTCCGGAGTTACAAAGGATGAAGCACCGATATCCGATCCGATGACTGGTAGTTCCTTGTCATGGGAACAGAAATTATCTTCTAACATCGACATTGCGCCCCTAGTTGTTGAAGATCTTGTATACGTGGCAACCGGTGACAACAAAGTGTATGGCATCGATAAAAATACGGGGAACATTTCCTGGGAAAACTCTTCAAGTGGAAGTGGCTTCCTTCTTGCAAATATCGCTTACGGGAAGAACATGATCTTTGTTCCAACTAAAAATGGAAAAATATATGCTTTTGATGCAAAGACAGGAGTTGAAAAGTGGGATATTAAGGTATCCAGTAATCAACTGAATACGCCTGTTACATACGACAATAAACGTATATTTTTCGGGGATTGTGTCAGTGGTGGCAGTGGCTCATCCACTGATGGAACATACTATTGCTACGATGTGGAGGACGGTACTGAGCTCTGGAGTCGTGATTCTACCAGTGGCGGAGGTTATTACTGGGCAGGCGCAGCTGTGAAAGGGGATTATCTGATTTACGGCGATGACAAATCACATCTGACTTCGGTTGAAAAAGTTACGGGCAATACTATTGATGAAATTGATGCCTCTTTCGTTTTTGGTGTTGATGTAAAAGAGATCCGATCCTCTATTGTTTGGAACAGTGATAGGCTATATTTCACATCAAAAGGCGGATACTGTTTTGTCCTTGGATTCAATCATAGCACTGGCAAGTTTGACACCATGGATAGTTACAACACGTATATAGGTCCCAGTGTATCTACACCTGCAATCTACAATGAAAAGGTCTATGTCGGAAGTGCTGGAGCTTTATCCTGCTTAAATGCATCCGATTTAACTGGTATCTGGACTTTTGCAGTATCCGGTGATGTAAAGTCCTCTCCTGCTTTATCGGAACGTTATGATACAGGAAATGGAAACGTTTACATCTATTTCACAACAAACGCTGCAAATGGAATGGTCTATTGCCTTAAAGATTACAATGGGAACAGCAATCCTGTAGAACAATGGTCATATGGGGAACCGGGGAAAACAGACTGGTCTCTTGCAGGTGTTGCGATATCTGATGGATGGATATATTATGGTACTGACACGAATTATTTGTTTGGCTTAACAAACAAAAAAACGGTTAGTGATAGGGGCAGCAGGAGTGGAGGTAGCGGTGGTTCAGCAAACATATTATATAGTACTGGAGAAGCGCCTGAGAATATCGTTGTATTCGAGACAAGTATAAGGTTTATGTCATTTGGTCATAAAACAACGTATGAGTTCTATGATCCTGATAACTATATAACCTCAGTATCATTTGACGCGAAGCAGAATTGGGGGAAACAAGCTGCCGTTGTTGAGATATTGAATTCCAATTCTACATATGCAACATCAATAGAGAAATCGGTCTATAAATACATAAACATCTGGATCGGTAAAGCTGGATTTGCAACCCCTGTACGCATGGATAATATGACTGTAGAATTCAAAGTTCTAAAATCAGAAATCAACGAAAGTACTGTAAACAGATCCACGATCACTTTGAACAGGTTCTATGATGATAAATGGAACTCTCTAAACACAGAGGAGCTCGAAAATAGGGAGGATAATGATACCATCTATTTCAGAGCAGAAACCACCGGTTTTTCGCCATTTGCCATAACATATGAAAATTTCTCAGAAGTGAAGAATATAGATGAATATAAAGTTAATTCTTCGTACACAAAAACAATAACCGGTGATTTCCAAAATCTTGACGTCTGGTCTACCCTGGTTGGATTTGCAACGCCTGAACGCACGGAAAATATGACTGTGGAGTTCAGAGTACTAAAATCAGAAATCAACACGAGTAATGTAAACATATCTACAATCACTTTGAACAGGTTCTATGATGATGAATGGAACTCTCTGAACACGGAGGAACTCGAGGAAAGGGAGGATAATGATGCCATCTATTTCAGAGCAGAAACCACTGGTATTTCACCATTTAAGGTCACAGCTGAAGCGACTCTGGAAGTGGAGGATGGAAATCAAAAACAATAAGATAAGGACGGTTTGTTTCTACAGATCTTTGTAGATGTTGACTGAAAAATTATCAATATTTTTGTGGATTCAAATTTGAGGTAAGTGAGGGTCAGACGATTCTGTGTCAAGGATGAATGTAAAATGAACAAAAAAAGAATATCTGATAAAACGTTCGTACTTTTTTTCATTTTTATATTTTTAGCTTCAATATCGACAGTTGCCACATCATCCGATTGGTCACAGTTTCAGTCTGACTGGGAACATACCGCATTAACACAGGACCCTGTAGTCAAGGAGAATCCGGAAACAGCCTGGAGTGTTACCACCTCTATGTATGAAAAGAATGGTATCAATGCCCCACCTATAATTGCAGACGATCTTGTTTATATCTATACAACGAATGGTTCCATCTGGGCATTTGACAAGAACAATGGGGATCTGGTCTGGAGAAATAAAACCACTGGGGGAAGTGTGCTTCAATCATCAACACCAGCCTACGGCAATGGGAAAATATTTGTTGCCAGCAATAGTGGTAACCTGTTTGCATTCGATGGATTAACAGGTGAAGAGCTTTGGAATGAGCATGTAACTGACAGCAACTTTGAATGTCCTATTACCTATTTCGATCACATGATATACGTCGGAGATGGGCTCAAGGGTGGGGTTGCTACAAAATATTACTATTGCTACGATGAGAACGGACAACAGCTCTGGAAATATGCTAATGAGCGATCTGCAGGATTCTTGTGGAATGGTGCATGCGTTATAGGGGATTTCATTGTATATCCAACGCACGAAGGTAAGTTGGTAAGCCTCGATAAAGAAAACGGAGGGCTTGTGGATGAGATCGATCTTACTTCTGAAGTCCTCGATTTTGCAAAGGATGATCCTGGTATGTTCCGTTCATCTGTAACATACAACGATGGATTCGTATATACGACTTCAGAAAGAGGACAGTCTTTAGGATATGTATGGAAGATCGGATATGATAATGGAAAGTTCATCAATAATGGTTGGTGTACCCAGAATGGTTTCAGTACATCAACACCTGCTATCCATGATGGGAAAATCTATGTCGGACAGGGGGAACATGGTTACCCAGGTAATCTCACCTGTTTGGAAGATTCAACCGGGAATATTTTGTGGTCTTATTTCGTTGATGCAGGTGTGAAGTCGTCGCCAGCCCTTGCTTTAGAGGGTGATATGACGTACATTTATTTTACAGGGGCAAAAAGCAATGGTTCTCTTTATTGCCTGAAAGAAGATGGATCTCTTGCCTGGGAATATAATCCACCTGATGATGGCTACATATTGCAAGGTGCTGCAATATCTGATGGTAAAATTTACTTTGGAACGGATGGTGGATACCTCTATTGCATTCAGGAGTCAATCCCAAAAGAGTGGAAGCAGTTCCATAAGGATGCTCAAAATACCGGATTTTCCCCATCTGATGCCCCGGATACGAACAACATATTATGGGCCAGCGAAGATATAGGGGCAGTACAAGGTTCATCACCTGTTATTGCCGACTCAATGGTTTACGTAAACTGTGGTGACTACGTTAAATCTTTAGACCAGTATACCGGTGAGTTTCTGAAAAATCACAGCAGAGGTAGCACCAAATATAATTCAATAGCTTCTCCTGCCTACCACAATGGCAGTGTGTGGTGTGGCTTGCCAGATTCGGTTAACAGTGGTACAACAGTGGCAGATGGGAAACTATTCGAAGGTGAGTGGGATGGTCACTATTACTGCTTCGATGAAGTTACCGGAGAGGAGTTATGGAATTTTAGTGCAAACGGGAATGCACAGGCAACACCTGCATATGAGGAAGGCAGGGTTTATTTCACAAGCTGGGAATATGGGCAGACCCATGCAGGGTATGTCTACTGTGTTGATTCAAATACAGGCGACCTTATCTGGGGTCAGAGTGAAATTGTGTATAACTGCTGTAGTTCTCCAACAATCTATGGTAATATTGTTTATGTGACTACCTACAATTTCTATGGCGAAGGCGAGATCTACGCACTGAACAAAAACAATGGTTCCATTTTATGGAAAAGGTCGATACATCGAACAGATTCAACACCAACGGTGGCTTATGGCAACGTCTATGTTTCCGGAGGAATTTATGGATACAGTGATCTGCAGACATACTGTTTCGATGCAACAACCGGGGATCTCAAATGGAATACGACTCCTGGTGATGGGATTGGGGGATGGCTCTGTTCGGTTGCCGTTGCAGATGAAAAGGTATTTGTAGGCACCGCTCTTGAGACCGAAGATGATTATACCGGACTTAATGGAACATGTGCCTTGGACGCATTTACCGGGGAATTGATATGGAACTCGAGATACGGAGGGTCCTCTCCAGCCGTTTCGGATGGAATGGTATTTACCATTGCAGATGGCAGAGTCTATGCTTTTGGTGATGCAATAGCTACAGGTGAATCAACTAATGAGGAATCGGCCGGATTCGAATTATCCATTGCAGCATCAGGGTTGTTAATTTCAGCCATTTATATGATAAGAAGAAAAAGAAAAGAGTAAATTGTTCTGTAGAAACTTATTTCTACCATCACCCACCTGTCTTAACATGCTTAATTCAATTGATACATATTTAAAAATAATATTCTGTAATATATAACTTCTTGGAAAAGATAAAGAAATCCATCATATTTTTAGTTATGACTGTCTTCTGCCACCAGTTCCTCAAGAGACCGGGAATAGCTATCAAATGTTCTTTCATTAAAACAAACTATCAGAACTTTCTCGATAGAACTATCCTTCCCAAGGAAACCAGCGATCTCAGTTATTGCTATCCTGGAAGCCCGATCCACAGGAAATCCGTATGCACCTGTACTTATTGAAGGAAAGGCGATCGTTCTCACACCATTCCTTTCCGCAAGCTTCAGGCTATTACGATAACAGCGAGCCAGCATTTCATCTTCCCCGGAAGTTCCTCCTCTCCAGATCGGACCGACAGTATGTATCACCCACTTTGCAGGAAGAAGATAACCCGAGGTGATCTTTGCTTCTCCCGTGGGGCAGCCTTTCAGGCTCCTGCATTCTTCAAGAAGCTGTGGTCCTGCTGCTGCATGTATGGCACCATCCACGCCTCCTCCTCCCAGAAGGGAGTTATTGGCAGCATTTACGATGGCATCGACATCCAACTCTACAATGTCACCTTTAGTAACTACTATCCTATCCGACAGCATACATTATAGGTTGACCTGATAGGATTTTAGAGTTATCCTGCCTGTTTCATCCAATAATGGAAAGTACCATGGCACAACAGAAGATCAGAACTCCCGCACCTGCAAGAGGAAGCGTGAACCTGCGCACAACAGTGGGTATGGAGTCTCCTGTGGAGCGCTGCACCAGCCAGAAATAAGGATCGCTCACATATGAAACTACCAATGTGCCTGCTGAGATCATCAGTATGAGAGGAATGGTCGGGATCGAAGCAACAATATCTGTACCGGCGAGAATGGTTGCTGTGATGACCGCAGTAACAACTCGGGATCCCTGGGCAGTTTGTATGAGGACTGCAAGCACGAATGGTATTACCACCACCGGAAGGATACCGGATATCAGGGCAAAGACCTCATCCGGGAAACTGCTTGCGGATATCACAAAACCAAGGGCTCCTGCACCGCAAAGGTCGAAGAGTATGATCCCGGCATTCTTGGTCCCTTTCTCAAGTGCAATTCTGCGAGGTCCTTCACTGACGAGCAGAAGTGAAACGAACACGGAGATAACAAGAGCAATGTTCACGTCACTGATGGCTGAGAGCGGAGAGAAAAGATAACCGATCGTTATCAGGAAAACAGGCAGTGCTATGGGTAGCCAGACCTTCCATCGGGGCAGGGAAAGCATAACAGGTTCTACCAGTCCTTCAAGTTCCGGAACCGGGTGTTGTGGACCTTTGCTAAGTTTTTTCGAGACAACATAACCGATACCGAGAAGGAACAGGGAAAGAGGAATAGTTATGAGATTGATACCAAAGCTCTCAGATCCCGGCACTCCAAAAGTGGTGGTCATGCTGTAAACAACAGGTAATGGCAGGATAAGTACGAATGAAAGCACACTTCCGAAGGCTGCCATGTAGAAAAGTCTTCCACCTGAAGAATGTTCCTTCTCCATCTGTTCAATAAGAGGAAGCATCACAACATATGCGGTGAGACAGCACATAAGTGGAATGGAAAGAAGATACCCTACCACTCCTGCAGCCATATCAGGAGCTTTAATGGTTCGTTTCACATCTTCCACGATCTTTTCAATAAAGTGTCCGTGCCTCAGTATCTGGCCAATCACTGCTCCGCAATAGATAGGAATACCCAGAAGGGAGAAAATACGTCCTGCACCCCCGGTGACATATTGGACCAGCCATTCGCTCATACCACTGAGTATGCCAAATATGAATGCAGCTGCTATGAGGGTCAGGAAAGGGGTGACATGGAATCTGATCGTGAGAACACTGATAAAAATAATAATAAATATAAAGATGAGCAGTGATCCCATACAAGGCTTGATGTATCAGGAGATATATGATGCCATCGGAAGAACAAAGGAGCAATTAAATGGACGAAGACCTGCTTGCTGTGGATTATTGTACCGATTGTGGGAAATGCTATGATGTCTGCCATATTGCAAAAGTGACAGACAATAAGTATACGCCAAGATCGAAGATAATGCTGCTCCAGAAGCTGATCGATGGTGATGAACTTGAGCAGGAAGAAATCAATGATGTTTACCTTTCAACCCGTTGCGGTGCCTGTGATGATGTCTGCCCCATGAACATCCCGATCACGGATATTATACAGAGAGAAAGGGAGATACTGGCAAAACAGGAAAAAGAACCTGCCAGAACCACACAGATATGCAGGAACATTCTCGAAGCAGGAAGTCCGGGAAGAAAAGATGCTTCAGTTCGAAACTCCTGGGTCACCGATGAACTTGAACTTTCAGATAGCTCGGATGTGGCTTACATGGCAGGCTGCTGGATAGCATTTGCACATCAGGACATTGCTCGCTCCACCATCAGGATACTCAATGCAGGAGGCATAACACCAAGGACCATTCCGGAAGAGACGTGCTGTGGTCTTTTCCTGATAGACAACGGGCATCTTGAAGAAGCTAAGGAACATGCCAAAAAGTATGTGGAATATATCGAATCCCTTGGAATAAAGAGGGTAATTGCTTCATGTCCGGGATGTTACACGGTCCTTAAGGAAGAATATCCGAAACTCTTCCGTGAGCCTGAATTTGAAGTGATATATTCACTTTCACTTTTCGATCAGCTTATTGATGAAGGAAAACTTACCCCAAAGAAGCTGAATAAGACGGTATCTGTCAGGGATGCCTGTGCAATTATGGAAATGTCCGACATCCCCAGGAATATCCTTTCATCAATGGGTGTTGAGGTCAGGGAGATTTTTGACAGGAAAAGGGCTTGCTGTGGTGGCCCCGGTGGAGTAAAACCAAATTTCCCCGAGATCTCATCAAAGGTTGCAATGCTTACCATTGAACATTTAAAAGATACGCCTGATGGCACCGTATCCTACTGTCCGTTCTGTTATCATCATCTGGAAAACGTGTGCCATGAAAAAAATGAAGAGATAGATATGCAGGACATCTCACAACTGCTTTTGCAGAGCATACTTTAACTTCGAACATCAGGTCTGGTTCAACAGACCAGACCGATTAAGTTCAAATCAATCAAATTTGGTTCAGTTCAATTCTATTCAATTAGATCACGTAAGCTCGATTATCTTCAGAAGGTTTGTGCCACCTGTGTGACCCTGGGTCAGGACTATCATGTCACCTGGGTCACCTATGCCCTTTAATCTCAGGGACTCCTTGGCTTTCTGTTCAAGGTTTTCGGATCCATCCGTCACTTTAACAGGATATACGCCATATGAATATGCCAGCTGTTCACAGGTCATATCAAGATGGCTCATAGCAATGATCCATTCATCTGGCTTGAATCTTGAGATGCGTCTTGGGGTACCTCCGGAATACGTAGGTATTAAAACATATTTTATGGGAAGCCTCTTTATCGCTTCGTGCACCTGAACTGAAATGACATCACTGATGTTCATCGTAGTCTCGTCGATGCCTTTTCTGATAAGGTCAAGACCAAAACCTGTGCTAGTACGCCACATCTCGGTCTTCTTTGCAATATTGACCATGGTCTTAACGGTCTCTACCGGATATTTTCCAACGGCTGTCTCACCGGATAACATCACAGCATCGGTCCCATCAAGGATAGCGTTTGCCACATCGGTTGCTTCGGCACGAGTGGGTCTGATATTTTCGGTCATGGACTCAAGCATATGGGTTGCGGTTATCACCGGAATTCCGCGAAGATTTGCTTTATGGATCAGTTCCTTCTGGACGATCGGGACTTCTTCTATTGGGATCTCTACTCCAAGATCACCACGTGCAACCATCAGACCGTCGGTCACATCCATTATGTCATCAATGTTCTTCAGGGTCTGACTTCTCTCTATCTTTGCTACAAGGAAAACAGAACGACCTTTTTTAGCAGCGTGATCTCTCACCTTCTGGATATCGGATCCCCTCACAATGAAGGATACACTGAAGCAGTTCACCCCTTCATCTAAAACAAAATCCACGATCTCAAGGTCCCTTTCTGTAACAGGATCAAGCAAAAGATCGGTTCCGGGCAGGTTAACACCTTTATGAGAGGAAAGCAGGCCTCCAACAACGACCTCACATTCGGCTTCATTGCTGCAGACACCATTACATCTCATCTGGATGAAGCCATCATTGAAGTAAACGTCTGAGGTCTTTGCAATACAATAGGGAAGTTTATCAAAATCCACAGGGATCAGATCACCTGAGCCTACGATCTTATCAGTGGTCAGTCTAACCTTATCCCCTTTCTGCAGGTTCAGAGGCTCATCCTGAAGCTGGCCCACACGGATCTTCGGGCCCGGAAGATCTGCCATAATGGAAACAACAACATCCAGCTCCTTGCATAGCTTTTTGATCGTACGGATGACCTTGCCATGGCTTTCAAAACTGCCATGGGAGAAATTGATCCTCGCAACGTTCATCCCATTCAGTATAAGTTCACGCAAGACCTCTTCCGAAGAAGAAGCAGGTCCGATGGTGCATACTATCTTGGTCTTGTGATCCGGCAGCTTCAGGAAACTCATATTTTAACTATACCTTGGCTGCCTTAAAGCATTAACTATGTACGTAGTTTAAAAAAAGAATTGAAAGATATTATTCCTTTTCTTCAGATCCAGAGTGATACACAATTGAATCCCTTGCATATGTTCCACGCTTTTTAGAAGGATTGGAATCAAATAGCTCGCTCATCTCCAGAGAAAGACCCGTGAACCTTTCATGAAGCATATTAATGTAAGCTGTCAACTCAGTGATCTGACCATCCAGGTCCATGATCATTTCATCTTTTTCCTGTAGCTGACGCTTAAGTCCCTCGATCTGTCTCTGAATTTCCTTGAATGGATCATTTTCCATAAATAGCACCTCTTAAGAGATCATGAACAATAAATGATAGAAATTTGATGTATCTTTAATGCCAACTTAATGGATAAAGCTTATTGTTGTTAGCAGGTTTGAGAATTCCAAATCAACTCATAGTTCTTACAATTCTAATTCGATATCCTTCATTTTTTCTTGCATATGTTCTGATCAGCATTAATGAAAATAATATAAAATACGATTTCAAAAACTAATATTAAAAATTAATACCAAAAAATGATCTCATAAAGAATATCAAAAATCAATATTCGATCTTACAATAAAGGTTTACAATATTTCTTCAAGAGAACTTCTTTTTGCACGCACTTCAACAGGCCGGTCTTCAAGCCTGAAATGATTGATGGCCTTTTTGCCCTGTTTTTTTCTTGTATAACGCAATTCTCCTCCGTAGAGCAGAAAATCATTCAGCACATCTTCGAACTGGATGCGTTCTGTGTGCGATAGTTCTATTACACTTATTCCATCAAGCAACCAGTTGTATACTTTAAGAAGAAATACCTCACGCACACGTTTAAGCTTGTCAGGATCATAATTGCATGGCGCAGTGAGGTAGATAGTCCTTTTAAGTTCAGGTGACCAACCTGCAATTTTTTCTTCCATTTCAATAAATTGTATGGGGACCTCTTCCCCTTCTTCAGGTCTTGGCCGGTATCTTGCAAGGTGGCGGGTATTAGGATTCAGATTCACCACCTTCGAGGATCATATTCTGCTCTTCTGCGTTGTTTTCTGTTATTCCTGATCCGAATTCCCATGTAAAGTCCTACCAGAACACCACTGAGGTGAGCAGTATGAGCGATCATATCAGGAGCTCCTATTAACGTAAAGTCAAGCAGTACAAAGAGCAAGAGAGCATATTTGATCTTCATAGGTATGAAGTAGACATATACCTGCATATCCGGGGCTAATATAGCAAGTGTTGCGAAAACTCCCATGATAGCACCGCTGGCTCCGACCATAGGGTGGTAGCTGACACTGCTTGTCAGGGCGTATCCAAGGGCTGCTACAACTCCTGAAATGAAGTAAACATACAGGAACATGTCCTTTCCGATGCGTCTTTCCAGTTCTCTTCCGAAGAAGAACAGTACCAGCATGTTGAAGAATATGTGCCCGAAACTGGCATGCAGGAACATGTGAGTTATCAAGGTCCAGGGCTTTAAGAATATCGTGTTCGGGACAAGCTGGAAGAAATCCACATAGCCTGGTATCAGCTCAAGGAAGAATGAAATGATGCAGATGAATATAATGGCCATTGACGGACTTGTCGATATTGATGACCTTGTCCTGTGAACTGCACCTGTAGCTGCTCCTTTTGCAGCAGTTCTGGCTGCATCCTTCATCATATTCTTTATAACGTCATCCATTTCCGGTCCGTATGCCTGACCTCCGGTGTTGCTTCTGTTATAATTCCCTGACGTCCCGGAAGTCCCTGAAGAATATCCTGCATTGCGATCAAGGTCCTCGCAGGCATGTCTTTCAGGAAGTCGGTGGTCTGAGCAGAACGTTTTGCCACAATGACGACAGGTAAACATCATGGGTTCCTGTTTGCCACATATCCAGCATTTATTATCCAAAGTATCCTCCCGATCACAAATAATATTATCCGGATCTAATATGTTAATATCTGCTATCAAATAAAATGATTTCTAATGGTACTCATCCCGACACCACTCGTTATTTTATACCGTAATGGTAATTTTTAAAATTTGCTGGATACTCCTCTTGTTTTTAGCTTTTGTAACGGTGTAAACTCACAAAAGAATTGTCTGGTATAATCATGACAAATTACAGATACGCTTATATATGAGATACGCATACTACATTCAACATTCAAAAGACTGTGCATCAGTTATTACGTTTTATTCAATTCGTAACACCACGGGGAAATTGTCTATATACCCGTCTAACTATTAAATGTTCAATCCAGGAGGAGAGAAAACATATGAGTGAGCTAACTACAGGTAGTTTTTCTATCGGCGACCTTGAAAATGTTCAGATTACTATCAATAACATTGTAGGTGCTATTGATAAACAGATGGAAAAAAGCGATGAGGAAATGGGTCCTACACCTAAGCCAGGTGTCTCTTCATTGAGGGAGTGGGATCATACTATCTTTGAAAGATACAACCCGATATATACTCCAATGTGTGACCAGTGCTGTTATTGTACCTTCGGTCCATGTGACTTGAGTGGAAATAAAGAAGGTGCCTGTGGTATCAATCTTGAAGCCCACAATGCACGTGAGTTCATGCTTCGTGTCATGACAGGTGCAGCAGCACACGCCGGACATGGAAGACACCTTCTTCACCATATGATCGACCTGTACGGGAAAGATTATCCTATAAATGTCGGACCTACTAATATTATAGCTCCGAACGTTCAGGCTGTTACAGGTCTCAAACCAGAAACACTTGGTGATCTTGATATTGTACTGAACTATGTGGAAGAACAGCTCACGCAATTGCTTGCAGCAGTTCACGCAGGTCAGGAAGGGGCAGCTATTGACTTTGAGTCAAAGGCAATGCACGGTGGTATGATCGACCATGTAGGTATGGAAGTTTCCGACATTGTCCAGATCTCGTGTCTCGGTTTCCCTAAATCTGATGCAAACCCACCACTTGCAGACATAGGGATGGGTTGCATAGATCCATCCAAGCCAAATCTCATTGTTATCGGTCACAATGTAGCAGCTGTCACTGATATTATTGATTACATGGAAGACAACGATCTTACCGATAAGATCGAGCTTGGCGGTCTGTGCTGTACTGCACTTGACATGACCCGTTACAAGATGGACGGTTCAGCAGAGGATCAGGTTCCTAAGGCCAAGATCATAGGATCCCTTGCAAAAGAGCTTAAGATGATCAGATCAGGTGCTCCTGATGTTATCGTTGTTGATGAGCAGTGCATCCGTGCAGATGTTCTTCCGGAAGCACAGAAGCTCATGATACCTGTGATCACTACTAATGACAAGGTCATGTACGGTCTGAAAGATCGTTCCAATGATGATGTCGAAGATATCCTTGCTGACCTTACAAGTGGAAAGGAACCAGGAGCATTGCTGCTCGACTTCGAGAAGGTCGGAGAGATCGCTCCAAGACTTGCAATGATGATGTCTGAGATCAGGAAGCAGAAAGGTATTAAGGCACTTCCTACAGAGGAAGAGCTAAAAGACCAGGTCGACAAATGTGTCCACTGTCTTGCCTGTGAAATAGCATGTCCTGACAACCTGCCAATAAGTAAAGCAATGAAACTCGCAAAAGAGGGTGACTTCACAAAGTTCGAGTGGATCCATGACAAGTGTATCGGATGTGGCAGATGTGAATTTGCCTGTCCAAAAGATATTGATATCGTTAACGTTATCGAGAAATCCTCTCAGAAACTGATCCGCAACGAGATCGGAAAGGTACGTGCAGGTAGAGGACCTATCAGTGACCCTGAGATCAGGG
Source organism: Methanococcoides sp. NM1 (assembly GCF_900774285.1). Lineage (NCBI taxonomy): Archaea > Methanobacteriati > Methanobacteriota > Methanomicrobia > Methanosarcinales > Methanosarcinaceae > Methanococcoides > Methanococcoides sp. NM1. The sequence continues at coordinate 12,112 of NZ_CAAGTW010000014.1, read as the reverse complement.
AAGAGGGTGTTAACCTTGTCCTTGGTACAACACCGGGAATTGTTGCAATGGTTGGATGTTCCAATTACCCTGATGGTACGAAGGACCTTTTCGACATTGCAAAGGAGATGCTTCAGAGGAACTATATTGTTGTTGTTTCAGGATGTTCTGCAATGGACCTTGGAATGTACAAGGACGAGGATGGCCTGACACTTTATGAAAAGTATCCTGCAAAATTCAAGAGTGGTGGACTTATTAACGTAGGTTCCTGTGTATCCAACGCACATATAACTGCAGCTGTCATCAAGGTCGCAGCGATCTTTGCACAGAAAAAGGTTTCAGGGAACTACGAAGAACTTGCTGATTACTCACTAAACCGTGTCGGTGCTGTTGGTGTTGCATGGGGAGCATATTCCCAGAAAGCTGCATCCATAGGTACAGGTTGCACAAGGCTCGGTATCCCTGTCATCCTTGGACCTCACGGTTCAAAGTACCGCAGGGCACTGATCGCAAAGCCTTACGAGGACCAGAAGTGGAATGTGTACGATGCAAGGAATGGCAGTGAGATGAAGATCCCGGCTGCCCCGGAGTTCCTGCTCACAACTTCTGAAACCATCGAAGAAATGATGCCTATGCTCGCAAAGAGCTGTATCCGCCCAAGTGACAACAACATGGGAAGGATGATCAAGCTGACGCATTATATCGAGCTCAGCCAGAAGTATCTTGGTGTAATGCCAGATGACTGGCAGAACTATGTCAGGACAGAAACAGATCTTCCGCTTGCAAAACGTCAAGAGCTGCTGAAGATACTGGAAGAAGAGCATGGTTGGGAGATCGACTGGAAGAGGAAGAAGATCCTTTCAGGACCGGTGATGAAATCAGATGTTTCAGCACAGCCTACCAACCTTAAGAGACTTTGCAAGGAGGCTTAAATCATGGTCGACGTTATTAAAAATACTCAGATGCACTGCACATATGGCTGCAAGACCTCAAAAGCGGTCCAGCCAAATGTTGCCGGCAAGTTGATATCGAAGGCAAAGCGTCCTCTGTTCGTTGTGGGATCCCAGATCCTTAAAGATGAAGAGCTGTTGAAACATGCCATTGAGATCGCAAAGAAAGCTGATATACCGGTAGCAGCTACCGGTCATTCTATGAAGGGCTTTGTAGATGCCGATGTGGATGCTAAATACATCAACATTCACGCCCTTGCAACATATCTATGTGATCCTAACTGGACCGGCCTTGACGGGAAAGGACAGTATGATACAATTATCACGCTGGGACATTACAAGTATTATATCAATCAGGTATATTCAGGTCTGAAGAATTTTACGAACCTTAAGACCATATCTATCGACAGGTATTACCTCCAGAATGCTACCATGTCCTTTGGGAACATAACCCCTGAGGTACTCCTTGAAGCACTGGATGAATTGATAGAGAATCTTTAAGACCCGACAAAATCACATAAATCATATTACAAACATTAGATGACCATTACGGAGGACAAAATATGGCAGAGGAATATCCCTTTGAGATATCCCCTATGTTTGAAGGGGAAAGGATTAGAAAGGACGGCATGCACGTCGAACTCTCAGGACCGAAATCAAAAGGTTACGAGCTTGTAAGAGCTACACCTATGGATGAGATCGAGGATGGTAAGTTCACACTTATCGGCCCTGATCTTTCAGAGATGGAAGAAGGGTCAAGATACCCGTTCGCAATGATTTACAAGATCGCAGGAGAACTTGTGGAAGAAGACCTTGAGTCTATCGTTGAACGTAGGAACCACGATTTCCAGAACTACATCCAGGGTTTAATGCACTTGAACCAGCGTTACGATGTATGGATACGTGTCAGCAAGGATGCTGTGGCTAAGGGCTTAACATCCTTTGAGCCAATAGCACAAGCTGTTATGATGCTCTTCAAGAACGAGCTTCCATTCATAGAAAAGGTCGAGGCTGTCTATGTGACAGATCTTGCAGAGATCGAGAAAGAGATGGATAATGTAAAGGCCATCTACAAGTCAAGAGATGACAGGACACGTGACCTGCACGATGAGGACGTAGACACTTTCTACGGCTGCAGTCTCTGTCAGTCATTTGCTCCATCCAACGTCTGTGTCATCACACCAGACAGGATCTCACTTTGTGGTGCTATCAACTGGTTCGACGGAAGGGCAGCTGCCAAGGTCGATCCTGAAGGTCCACAGTTCGCGATTCCAAAAGGCGATGTGATCGATGCTGAATCCGGTGAGTACTCCGGTGTGAACGAGATCGCAAAGTCACTTTCAAGCGGTGAATATGACCGTATCAAACTTCACTCTTTCTTTGAATATCCACACACATCATGTGGTTGCTTTGAGGTAGTGGGTTTCTACATCCCCGAAGTAGATGGTATTGGTTGGGTAGACAGGGATTATGCAGGCACTGCACCAAATGGTCTTCCATTCTCTACAATGGCAGGTCAGACCGGTGGTGGAAAGCAGGTAGCTGGTTTCCTTGGTGTCGGTATCAATTACTTCAGGTCACCAAAGTTCATTCAGTCCGATGGTGGATGGGACCGTGTTGTATGGATGCCAAAACACCTGAAAGACCGTGTGCTTTCTGACATACCTACTGATATTGCTGATAAGGTTGCAACCGAAGAAGATGCTCCGGACCTTGATTCATTGAGGAGTTTCCTCACTGACAAGAACCATCCAATAGTCGAGAGATGGGAAGCAGAGGAAGAACCTGAGGCAGAAGAAGAGGTTCAGGAAGAAGCAACATTTGCAGCACCGGCAATGATGCAGGCAGCAATGCCAATGCAGGGTATGCCAATGATGATGCCACCTTCATCCGGAACCGGCGGTGTCAAGATCATCCTCAAGAATGCAAAGGTAACCATCGACAAAGTGATAATCCAGAAAAAGGAGTAAACGAGGTCTTCTGTGACAAAAGTAATTGCAATAACAGGTAAGGGTGGAACGGGGAAGACTGCAATAACCAGTCTTCTTATCCGCCATCTTACAAGAACTGATAAGTTGGTCCTCGCTATCGATGCAGATCCGGATACGAACCTTCCGGAAACCCTTGGTTGCGAGACTGTCAAGACAGTTGGTGATATGAAGCAGTTCATGCTGGATGAAAGGGACAATTTCCCTCCTGACATTAACAAGGAGTCAATCTTCGAATCAAAGATCTATGAGATCCTTGAGGAGATGTCCAATTACGACCTTATCGTAATGGGTCGTCCGGAAGGCTCCGGATGCTATTGCTATGTTAATAACCTGCTTCGTGGTATCATGGACAAGGTCGTAAAGAACTATGATGTTGTTATTCTTGATACCGAAGCCGGACTTGAGCATTTCAGTCGTAAGATCATCCGTGATGTTGATGATCTCATTGTGGTTACCGATGGCTCAAGACGTGGTCTGAGGACCGCCGAGCGCATCAGGGAACTTACCGAGGAACTTGAGACCAATATCAGGAATATCTATGTTGTTGCGAACAAGGTCACAGATGCCAATAAGGAAGAAATCGAGAAAACTGCAAAAGATCTTGATCTCGAACTCATCGGAACTGTTCCCATGGACAGTATGATCGCAGAAAGGGACTTGAAGGGCCTGCCTCTTTTCGACCTTCCTGACGAGTCTGTTGCTGTACAAGAGGTTGGAAAGATCGCGGAGAAACTTGGTTTATAAGAACTTTCATTACTTCATATAATCAAATGGTGGAATTCATATGTCAAATAAGATGAAATTATCAGGTCTTACTGATATTCTAAAAGATCTTGATGTCGAGTCACTTGAAGGGGTGACGATCGAGGGAGACATCGAGCTTGATATCAGTGGAGGCGGAGGTCTTAATCCTGCTATGGCCTATGCACTTGGTCATGAAGCTGCACAGATCTCATTACATGTCGCAAACATCGCAAGGATGTTGGGATACCCTGTTGACCAGCTTTTTGCTGCATCCATGGGCGGACTTCCACAGGCACCCGTAGCCGGACAGTCCAGGATACAGGAGCTTATTCCTGCAAAGTTCGATGTTGCAAAGATGAGCGAATGGGCAACTCCTATCCAGGAAGTGACCCTTGGTGCTACATCAGCAGATGGCGGTTCCAGGAAGAACACTATCACTCTGGGTGGCGAGAATGCACTTCCATATTACTTCGATGCTGAAATGCCACACCGCAACTACGTTACAATGGATGTCTTCGATATGCCTATCGGAATGGCAAAATCTGTCAAAGGCAACTATGAAGATGTTATCAACGATCCTGCGGAATGGGCAAAGAAGGTCGTACGTGACTTCAATGCAGACATGGTCACCATACACCTTATCTCAACAGATCCTCTCATAAACGATACACCTGCAAGGGAAGCAGCAAAGGTCGTAGAAGATGTTCTTCAGGCCGTTGATGTGCCTATTGTCATAGGTGGTTCAGGTAATCCAAAGAAGGACCCTGAGGTCCTTGAAAAGGCAGCAGAGGCTGCAGAAGGCGAGCGTGTACTGCTGGCATCTGCAAGTCTTAACCTTGATTACGAAAGAGTTGCAAAGGCTGCAACAGATCACGGTCATGCAGTACTGTCATGGACACAGCTTGAGATCAATGCACAGAAAGAACTTAACAGGAAGCTCATGAAGCAGTGTGGTGTCCCAAGGGATAGTATCGTAATGGACCCAACAACCGCAGCTCTTGGTTACGGTCTGGACTATGCTTATACTAACATGGAACGTATAAGGCTTGCAGGTCTTATGGGTGATGAAGAACTGACATTCCCGATGTCTTCCGGTACTACCAATGCATGGGGTGCCCGTGAGTCATGGATGAAGGAATCTCCACTCAAGCAGGATTCCGACTGGGGTCCACGTGAGTACAGAGGTCCTATCTGGGAGATCGTCACAGGTCTTACACTCTCACTTGCAGGAAACGACATGTTCATGATGATGCATCCAACATCTGTACAGGTTCTCAAGGAGATCACACAGACACTTTATGGTTCCATTGAGGCAGATGAGATCGACATTACTAACTGGGTCGGAGCGGAGGTGTGATAAATGAAAATTAACAGCCCTCTTGAAGCTTATAAATTCCTTCCGGGCACCAACTGTGGTGAGTGTGGCGAAACATCCTGTATGGCATTTGCATCCCACCTTATTGACAGGTCATTGAAAACTACTGATTGTACACCTCTTGTAAGTGAGGAGAAGTACAAGAAAAAGTATGATGAACTGGAAGCACTTCTTGCACCTGAGATCAGGGAAGTTGTGATCGGTGTCGGTGAAAAGGCAGTGAGTATCGGTGGCGATGATGTATTGCACCGTCATAAACTTACATTCTTCAACAAGACCGCATTCGCATACGATGTCTGGGACACTATGGATGAGAAGGACCTTGTGGAAAGGGTCAACAAGATACAGGACTTCAAGAAATTTTATGTAGGAGATTTCCTGACACTTGACATGATCGCAGTGCGTAGCGTTTCAGATGATCCTGCAAAGTTCGCAGCAGCAGTAAAGAAAGTAATGGAAACAACTGAGTTTCCAATGGTCCTCTGTTCATTCAATCCTGAAGTCCTCAAAGCAGGACTTGAGGTGGCAGCAGAGAAGAGACCACTTCTTTATGCAGCTAACAAGGACAACTGGCAGGAAGTTGCAGCTCTTGCACAGGAATACAATGTTCCTGTGACAGTGTTTGCACCAAATGATCTTGACATGCTCAAATCACTGGCCAAGACATTCTCAGAGAATGGTATTGAGGATGTTGTCCTCGATCCGGGAACATTCCCCACAGGCAAGGGACTGAGAACAACCTTCCAGAACTTCCTGAAGATCAGAAGGGCAGGCATCAACGGTGACCGCGACATTGCATTCCCGATCATGGCAGTGCCTCTTACAGCATGGATGGCACACGATGACGATGTCAGTGCATCCTACTGGGAGACCGTGGTCGCATCAGTGTTCACTGTCAAATACGGCGATATCATGATACTCCACAGTATCGAGCCATACGCACAGTTGCCACAGGTTCACATCCGTGATACGATCTACACTGACCCACGTAAGCCGGTCACAGTAGATCCGGCAGTCTACGAGGTAGGTTCTCCAACAGCAGATTCACCAATGCTTGTCACAACCAACTTCGCCCTGACATACTACACTGTAGAGAGCGACCTGTCATCCAATGGAATTGACTGTTACCTCACAGCTATCGACACCGATGGTATTGGTGTGGAAGCTGCTGTAGCAGGCGGTCAGCTCACAGCTGCAAAGATCAAGAAGGGACTGGAAGATGCAGGCTTCGACATAAAGGAGAAGCTTAACAACAATGTTATCGTACTTCCGGGACTTGCAGCACGTCTTCAGGGTGATGTGGAAGACGAGACCGGTGCAGCAGTAATGATCGGTCCGGCAGACTCAGGAAGACTTCCTGGCTGGATGGAACAGAACTGGCCACCAAAGAAATAACTCAATTTATCCTATCCGTGTCAGCTCTGGCACGGAAAACCTTTTTTTTATTGTGCAACCATTTGATTAGCTATGGCTAAGATCAAACCAAAGCAACCATTCATGAAACGTCACAACAACATTGTGCTTTTAATCGGCCTGTCACTATTGCTCGCAGGGTTTTACGGCATTATGTACAACCAGGACGATGAATGGGTAATGACAGAAGATGGCTTGCTGTCATATCCTGAACGTGAAGAACTCGAATATTCTGTTATGGATATTGATGACTCTAACTCCAATTATACGGTAAAGACCATCTCTTACACAAGCAGGGAAACACAGATAAATTCTCTTCTGAGAATTCCCGGGATGAGCAACAATAATAGTAATGCAGTTCCTGCAGTGATAATTTTGCCAGGTGCAGGAATCACTAAAGAGGGTGAACATGGACTTTCTGTGCTGCTGGCTGAAATGGGCTATGCATCCATCGTCATCGACCAGCGCAATCTTGGTGCAATAGATGTAGAAAAGGATGTCATGCTCTTCAGGAACGGCGCTGAGCCTGTGGAATTCCTCATGGTCTATGATGCATTGATGGCATCAGATGTACTGCGTGACCAGCCTGAAATAGATGGCTCGAAGATAGCAATGCTTGGCTCGAGTAATGGAGGCAGGTTCGCAATCATTGCAACATCTATCGATGATTCCATCTCCGGTGTTATCGGCATAAGTACAAGTGGATATGGATCTGATTCTATCGATAGGGAAGATGTAATTGACCAGGCAGCTTATGATCTTTACATATCGATCGACCCTGACAACTATGTTGGCAACATATCACCGCGTCCTTTTGTGATGATAAACTCTCTCAATGATACCATCATTCCTTATGATGCCGCCATGAGAACGTTCGGGAAAGCAGAAGAACCGAAGTCATTCGGAACCGTTGATGGCACAGCACATGGTTATACTGATGCAATGTATCCATATCTGAAGGACGGACTGGAAGAGATCTTTGCTTAATGAATGAATGAATGAATGAATGAATAATTAAGCAATCAAAAAAGTAAATATGAAAAAGAAACAGGCATCCATTTAAGGATGCCACTTATTTTTAGAGTCTTTGCCTGCGGAATCCATAGATGATAGTTCCTACAACAAGGAGAACAACTGCAGTAGCTATTACATCTGATCCTGAGAAACCACTTGATGATGCCTTCTCTTCAGAGCTTGTTTCCTTTGTCATCTCGTATCCTTCCACGTAGTTGTCATCCACTGTTGCAGGTGCCTGTTCTGTAATAGTTCCATAACCTGCGGCATCAGTGCTTGTGCTTGTACTATTGACTATGTTTGCAGAAGGTGTGTTCGAGCTGCTCTTGTGGGAACTCGTTTCAGGATAACGATGTGTTGCTTCCTGCATCAATTCGTTGTACTTGTCCAGGGCATCTTTGTCCACATCTACTCCTAGAAGAGATATCTGTCCGGATATGAAATTATCGAGCGAAGGGTTCCCACAGGTGTGGTGGCAACAGGTAACATCGTTCTCAGCTACCGATTCGACATACTCTTTTATAAGAGTTTTTAGTACCTCCTCAGATACATCCCAGTTACCCTTTCTTGCAGTTTCGATCATTCTTGCATTCATGGACTGGTATGCATAAGGGTTGTTCTCTTTCATCCATTCAGAATTTTCACCTGTCATGTATGTTTCATACACATTGTCCCAGACGTAGTCATCGATCAGATCCGGGCAGACAGCTTCCCATCCCCAGAGGTTTTCAACGAAATCACCCATCATACCTGCACCTTCAAAACCATGCTGCTGCATACCTTCGATCCATGTAGGGTTGAGATACCTTGTCACGATCTCTCTTGAAAGGTATGTTTTCAAGGTTTCTATGGTTTCAGCATCCGGGTTCTGGAGGTTCATTATGTAGGTATCCGGAGTTGTACCGGAAGCCTGTCCTACGACCAGACTTAATCCTCCCATGTACTGGAAGAAGTCATCGGTGTCAAGGGCACCATATGTATTCGAACTGCGGCTGTGTAAGATGGCATTTACATCTTCAAGGTTGTCACCAAAGACTTCCTCATTATCCACGGAGCTATCAGCTACATTCCACTGGCTGACGATATCTTCTACGCTTTCTCCCCAGACATATTCACCATATGCATTGCTCATCCTTTCCATGTAAAGGTCAGCAAGAACGGTATTATTGTCCCAGGTATCACTTGCAGAGATCGCATTTGCCATACCTGTTCCATAGGCACCGTCCTCAGGACCGAAAATCCTGAGCAGGGAAATGGTCATGGAAGCGGTTTCATTCTGGAAGGTTGTATTCAGTCCTTCATAGATATTGTTGGTATTTTCTCTTACAAAGTTCGTATTCTCTGCAGGAGCATATGGGATATATTCAGGCGTAGGACGTTCTTCTTTTTCACCATATCCATTATCAGGTGCATTGTATGCGAGGTAGACTGCCTTGTCGATCAATTCTATTTTATGCGGGAAGGTGTCCCTGTAAAGACCGGATATCTGCACAAGTACGTCTATACGTGGGCGGCCCAGTTCTGAAGAATCGATCAACTCCACGTCTACAACTTCACCTTTTTCCCAAACAGGCTTTACACCAAGAAGGTACAGGATCTCTGCTTCCATCACACCTTCGTGACGTGTGGATTCCCCGGCCCAAAGGATAAATGCAACCTTGTTTGGATATTCACCATCATTTTCAGCCTTGTACATGTCAATGGTCTCGTTCGCAAGATTCATTCCAAGTTCCCAGGCCTGCCTTGTTGGTATGAGCTGTTCATCGAAGGCATAGAAGTTCCTGCCTGATGGAAGTGCATCCGGACGAAGGATTGGATCTCCTCCAAGGTTGGATTCTACATATTTACCATCCATTGCTTTGAGAACCTGCTGTATCTCATCCTCACTCTGGGCAAGGTTGCCGGCATATTCCGTAGCGTCTGATAGATAATCATCCATTGCAACTGAACTGTTATCAACACCAAGAACCTGTTCCTGAGCAAACGTGGAATTTAATCCCTGATTCAGAACAAGGTCGAGAAGCAACACTGGTGCAGTTTCGGATGTATTGTACAGTGCGACTTCCTCCTTGAAATCATTTCCAAGCATGGAACAGACCATTTCACTTAGCTGTTCACCTTGCGGTGAAGTACCAAGGATATGCAAACCATATGGCATGGATGTAGTTCTTAGTTCCCTGAGAACATCATCAAGTTCATCCAGGAACTCTTCCCTTGTCGACTCATCCTCGGAATGACTCATATTGACTCTTTCATCTAGGTGCAATTGGAGTGTCAGGTTAACGATCTCATTATAGCGTAACTCCTGCATATTCGGGTCACTGGAAAGAGCGTTATACTGACTTATCTTGTCGTTCAATTCGGTATAATTTCCATAACTTCCGGACATTACCACAGGTGGTATGAGGTGATCGATTATGATCGCATTGCCTCTGCGTTTTGCCTGCATGCCTTCTCCCATACCATCCATTACGTATGGGTACACTACAGGTATGTCAGCGGCCATGAGGGCAGGCCACTCGTCCCTGAACAGACCGAATTCTTTTCCAGGCAACCATTCGACAGTACCATGTCTACCCATGTTTACCATCACATCGGCATCAAATTCGTTCTGCAACCAGAGGTAGAATGCGATGTACTGGTGGTGAGGTGGCAGGTCTCCAGAGTGGTAGAGTGCATCATTGTCCTGTAACCATCCTCTTGTAGGTTGCGGGGCAAGGATCACGTTGTCACTAACTTCTATTTTAGGTATGACGACGAAACTGTTACCTGAACGATCTTCGTATACCATGATCTCTCCGGGAGCTTCACCCCACATTTCAACTACTTCCTGCTTTCTTTCTTCAGGAAGCTCATCGAACCAACCATTATATGTTTCTTCAGGGATCAATGTCACTTTGCCTGTCTCGACAAGGTCTTCCAGTTCTCCGGGAGCCCAAGTTCCAATATTTGTACCCTGCTTCACAAAGAGATCTACAAGTTCTGTTTCGTTGGGAATGCTTGAACTTTCTACATCATAACCGGAGTCGGCCATTCCTTTCAGAAGATTGTTGATACTTGGGACGACTTCAAGGTATGAAGCACCGATGTTGTCTTTTCCTGCTCCATGGTTATAGTACAGGATAACTACTTTCTTGTCAGATTCGTTCTTTGAAGAAAGTTCTGTCTGTGCTTCAGCCCTGTCCACAAGCCAATCAATCTGACTGTCAACAGGAACGTAAATATCATTACCCTGGGAATCGACTTCTTCTGATGCGATCATGATCGGATCGATCCATCCAAATGTCTCCGGTCTGTACAGCCTCAGCATATAGGTATTTGGTAATGGATTACTTGTTTCCTGCCACTCTGTCAGGTTCATGTAGCCGTTGAGTACAGTATTCATCACCGGTACACCCAGATTAGATATGTTGAAGTACTGGCTGCGGTAAGTGGTTGAAAGTATCAGGTCAACTTTGGTTTCAGGACTGTGGTCAAAGAAAGGGTCCACATGTTCGCTGCTTGAACCATAGCATGCGATGACATTCATGCCTCTGTTTTCGAGTTTTTCTATTATCTGATCATAAGTTGCCATGTCATCAGGATAATATGAACTGTAGAATGTCAGACCAACAGTTGGTGCATTCTCATCAAAGGAATATTCTGTCGAATTCCTGTTGCTATACCAATCAAAGTATTCACTGGCATTGGCAGTGAAATATGGTGCAGGCATTTCGGGATGGTATATTGCACTATCTAAACCTGTAGGATCTTCCACTTGTAGATCATTACGATCACCGAAAGTGGTGGCTAAGAAGAATATCAGATTGTCAAAGTTGGAATCATCTATGGCACCATATATCCAGTAATCCTGAAGATGGTCTTCGAAATCCTCTTCATTGGAGAAACCCGCCGGGACCACATAATTTTCATTGAGGTAAGTGTTATAGCCCACAACCATTGTGCCGTTTGCAATTGCTGCATCAATATTATCGGATATCACTGAAGCAGTAGCAGTGAACATATTGACATAAATGATGTCCGTCTCCGTAAAATCTACATCATTGTCAATTGTAGATCGCAGATAGTATGAAACTGCTATGTTGTAGTCAGAATTACTATTAATTCTTTCAACTACACTGTTTAATTTTGAAGAATAGCTTTCATAACCTGTTATTATGGATATGTTAAGGTGTGGAATGTTTGTGATTAACAAATCCTTTTCATTTAAAAGCAACACATCTGAATATGGTAGCGGATCGTATGGCAGAGACATTGATTTTTTGAATGTTTGCCCTGAGATCGATGATCTTTCCAAAAAGTCATACCATAAATCGATTTGTGCTTCTGAAACTCCTCTTGAACTTAGGTTCAATGCCTGTTCCACAGAAGAACCATTGACAAGAATGTCAGCTTCTACTTTTCTCCATTTGTCTGAATAATTCATTGAAACAAGCGTATAGTTTCCATTTGGAATTTCTTCAAAACTATAGTAACCACTCTCATCACTCGTCGTATTCGCAACAAATTTAGTACCCTGTTCATTTAAAAGCAACACATCTGAATATGGTAGCGGATCGTATGGCAGAGACATTGATTTTTTGAATGTTTGCCCTGAGATCGATGATCTTTCCAAAAAGTCATACCATAAATCGATTTGTGCTTCT
>NZ_CAAGTW010000013.1:0-30372 GCF_900774285.1 Methanococcoides sp. NM1 | reverse complement strand
ATAGGTTCATTCTCTTGATAGAGGAATGGCTGAGGAGAAAGTTAAGGATTCAGACAGTGGTGGAATGTTTGAGGTGAGACATAGTGGAGCTAAGACAAAAATGAGAAAAAATTAGGGAACTACTGAATTTAGGTAGCTTGATATGGTTTATTTTTGAGAATGCATCTTTTTCATTTCTAATGTTTTCAAACAGCACCCCTGCAGGCTCATCACGCACATCCTGCTCCACAAGCTTACCCTGCACTGCAAGCTGCAATATCGCCTGCTTAAGCTTCTCCACATTATCCAGATCGTCATAGAGCAGATCAAAGTTCTCACAAACAAGCTGCCAGTGTTCTGCAAATCCTTCAGGGCTGCCGGCATCGAGCATTTTGTTGAGTGCTGAATTGTTTAACTGAATGCAGCTTTCGTTCTTCTTTTGCTGCAGTGATTCAAGCTGGTCGCATAGTGCCATGAGCTGGTCTACTTTGGCTACAATGCGTTTTTGTTCTTCGAGAGGTGGGAGTGGAAACTTTATCTGGCTAACAATTTTTCCAGATACTTCTTTGAAAGTTGTTCCAGAAGCATTATTTTCGATTTCTTTAACAGCTGATTTTAAGAAATAATATATGTATTCGTTCATTTCCATAATGAAAGGAACACAAGATTTGAATCCCTGATTTGTCGCTAGATCATTTGATGCAATTGCAACATATCCAATTGGAGCACGACTTGAAAAAAGAACAGTTCCTGTTGGCATTAGTTGTGTAGAACTATTTTTTAATCCTATTTCAGTTATGTCTCTTTTCCCCTTGCCAATATATTTCTTTTTCAAGCTGTACAAATCAGCAGGAGTTAACCAAGATATTTCATTTTCTGAAAAATAATCGGGATTATTTGTTTTAGGGGTTCCACCACCAACAATCTGACCGATTTGTCCTAAATATGTCCAATTCCAGTTTTTTGGGATCTCATAAGGAACATCTTCGTTGTCAAGAAGTGGCAATTCTTCTTGTTTTTTTATCTTCTTCTCCTTAACCAACCTCTCTTTCTCAGCCTTAATCCTCTCTAACAACACCTCTGCCGGCTCATCATCAGGATCCTGCACTACAAGCTTACCTTGCACAGCCATCTGCAGGATCATCTCACGAAGCTTCTGGATGCCGTTAGGCGACTCTGCAAGCAACTCAAAATTTTCGAAAAAGAGTTCGGGGTTCATGCGTTCTTACCTTCGAGGGCTGCCATGAGTTCTGCTTTCAGGGAGTTGCGAGTTTCGGAGATCTCGGAGAGGAGGGTTTTGTAGTCCTCGAGGAGTTCTTCGGGGTCGCCGTGGTCTATGGCTTCTTCGTGGGGGTTCTTGATGTCGAGGTTGTAGTTGTTTGCCTTGATCTCGTCTATGGTGACCTTCCAGGCGAATTCGGTTTCCTCGCGGTTGTTCCACCAGGCTTTTTCTGGTTCGAACTCCTGAATTCGCATGGGTTTTGTCTTGGAGTAGGACTTGTAGCCAGCGGGGTAGGGGTGTTCGTAGTACCAGATGTCTTTTGTAGGCTCTCCTTTGGTGAAGAACAGGAGGTTTGTCTTGATGCCTGTGTAGGGGCTGAATACGCCGTTTGGGAGGCGTACAATGGTGTGAAGGTTGCATTCATTGAGCAACTTCTCTTTTATGCGGGTCTTGACACCTTCTCCGAATAATGTTCCGTCAGGAAGGACGATCGCACCACGTCCGTTGTCCCTTAGCAGGTGGGTGATAAGCACAAGGAAAAGGTCGGCTGTTTCTCTTGTCTGGTATGCTGAAGGGAAGCCGGTTTCAATTCCGTCTTCTTCGGTTCCTCCGAAGGGAGGATTGGTTATGATAACGTCCACTTTGTCAGATGATTTGTAGTCCCTCAGAGGTCTTGCAAGGGAGTTGTCCCTGTGGATCTGTGCGGGGTTCTCGATGCCGTGCAGAAGCATATTGGTAATGCAGAGCAGGTGAGGAAGCGGCTTCTTTTCAACGCCATGAATGGAGTTTTGCAGGGCTTCTTCATCCTCAACGGTGTTTACTTTCTCGCGCAGGTGCTCAATAGAGGATGTCAGGAAACCGCCGGTACCACAGGCAGGATCCAGTAGCTTTTCTCCGATCTTCGGGTTTACCATCTGCACCATGAACTCGGTAACAGCCCTTGGGGTGTAGAACTCGCCGGCATTTCCTGCACTCTGGAGGTCTTTCAGGATCTTCTCATACACATCTCCGAAAAGATGGCGGTCATTGGAAGCGTTAAAATCGATCTCATTGATCTTGTTAGCCATCTGACGTATCAGAGTACCGTTTTTCATATAGTTGTAGGAATCTTCAAAAACATCACGCACTACAAACCCGCGTGGGTCTGAGTTCTCAGTAAACGAAAGGTCTTTCAGGGTCTTGAAAAGATCGTTGTTCACGAAGTCCAGCAGTTCTTCACCGGTAATACCTTCTGCATTCTTTGCCCAGTTTCTCCACCTCAAACGCTCAGGGAGAGGAGATACATAGTTGTCTTCCATCGCCTCATATTCTTCTTCCCTGTCATCGTATATTTTTAGGAAAAGCATCCATACAAGCTGACTGATACGCTGTGCATCCCCATCCACACCAGCGTCCTTTCGCATAATATCCTGTATAGTCTTGATAGTAGTGCTAATTGACATCGTTTTTCCCTCTTCCTGCTCTTCTCAGAGATTAAGCATCAGCAAGGTATAATTGTGTTTCCATTTCAGCCACAGCTTCAAGGAAATTGTTCTTGTTGCCGAAAAGCTTGATGATCTCGATCGGTGTTCCGATATCGCTCAATGGTTTCACCCTTAGAACATCGAGATCCTCAAGGTTCCTTATACCTTCATCTGCATACTTGTCCAGCAGAGCATCAAGAACAGCACGTGCATTCTCTTCGTATTTTTCAAAATAGCCAGTCCTGCGAACATTGTTCGCCCTCTGCTTGCGGCTCAATGGCGGCTGGTCGAACACCACATGGCAGATCATGTCGAATGGGTCATAATTTCTGCCGACCTCCTCTGCAAGTGCATCCAGTAGCAGGCCTTTGTCCTCAAGCTCCTCAAGTATGGCGGTCTTCTTTCCGATATCTGACCAGTGCTTTAAGAATAGATCAAGAGATGAGAATTCCTTAAGCATAGTATTTTTAGTGTAATCCTTGATGGATTCCGTTACCAGCTTCCCGTCAGAACCGTAGTACTGTACTCTCTCCGCAATGACGGAAACGCCCACATCATCGACCTTATAAGGTTTGATCTTCTGGGTTGGCATATTTGGGCGAAGTGGTTTAGTTCCTGATCCTTTGTAAACCTCGACCGGTTCACCGTCGAAATCGGGGTCAGCGAACAGCTCAGTTGCCTTCCTGAAATCCATTATCGTAAAGTAGAACTTGTCATAGTCTTCATTGATACGGGTTCCACGCCCGATTATCTGCTTGAACTCGGTCATAGACTTGATCTGCTTATCAAGAACGATCAATTTGCACGTCTGGACATCTACCCCGGTGGTAAGAAGTTTGGAAGTAGTAGCAATCACAGGATAACGGTTTTCGGGAATAATGAAATTGTCCAGTTCAGCCTTTCCTTCTTTTTCATCCCCGGTAATTCTCATCACATACTTGCTGTCCTGTGCAAGATCCGGATTTTCATTTACAATAGCCTGTCGCATCCTTTCAGCATGATCGATATTTTCACAAAAGACTATGGTTTTGCCATACCTGTCAGTTGCCTTTAGAAGCTCGGTAACCTTTTTAGCGACCACTTCAGTCCTCTTGTCGAGGACGATCTCGCGGTCGAAATCCTGTTGATTATAGATACGGTCGATTATTTCTCTGCCATATTTGTCCCGTTTCCCTTTTTGAGGTCTCCATCCCTGAATGTCCTTGTCAAGGTCGATACGAATGACTTTGTAGGGAGCAAGGAAGCCGTCTTCAATTCCCTGCTTAAGCGAATAGGTATAGATCGGCTCACCGAAATAGTGAATATTGGATACAGTCTCCGTTTCCTTTGGAGTAGCTGTCATTCCGATCTGTGTAGCCGAATCAAAGTATTCCAGAATATCTCGCCAGGCAGAATTCTCATCAGCACTTCCACGGTGGCATTCGTCCACAACAACAAGGTCAAAGAAATCCCTTGAGAATTGCTTATAGATGTTCTTCTCTTCTTCACTGCCGGTTACAGCCTGATACAATGAAAGATAGATCTCATAGGATTTATCAACCTGCCTTTTCTCTATTCTTGTCATTGCAGAACCAAACGGTTTGAAGTCCTTGGTCTTAGCCTGATTTATCAGAATATTCCTGTCCGCAAGGAAAAGAATTCGTTTTTTCGCTCTGGATTTCCACAATCTCCAGATGATCTGAAAAGCTGTATATGTCTTGCCAGTTCCGGTTGCCATAACTAACAAAATGCGGTCCTGACCCTTCGAGATGGCATCAATTGTTCGGTTAATCGCATTTAGCTGATAATAGCGTGGCGTTTTGCCCGTAAAATCATTATGGAACTCCTGTTCAACCAATTTATTGTCAGCATTATCAATTCCTTTCCACCTGCAGTAAGATTCCCATAGTTCCTCAGGTGATGGGAATTGTTCAAGAGAAAGTTCCTGTTCGATCTTATCGGAGTTTCCTGAACGATCATGGAAAAGAAAAGCATCACCATTGGAGCTGAAAGCAAAAGGTACATCGACCATATCAGCATAGCCAAGGGCCTGCTGCATGCCTTCTCCAACCTCAAACTTGTTCTTCTTTGCTTCAACAACAGCAATTGGAATATTGGGTTTATGATATAGAATATAATCAGCACGTTTGTTCTTGCCACGGGAAACTGTCTGACCACTGACAATTACTCTCCCATTAGTAAGTGGTACTTCCTCACGTACCTGTGTATGAAGATTCCATCCTGCTTTATCGATAGCCGGAGTGATGAATTTAGTACAAATATCCCTTTCACTCAGATCGTTTTTGTCAATTTCATCCATATTCCAGCTTCCAATAATGATTTTAGGATAACAAGTAAAAAGTTGTTACGTTGTAACTTAGAATATAAATTTAAATATAAGAGAATTGCGATTAACTGCTGATTTTTTGTAATACAAAAAAATCCTGCTTACTTCCGAGCATTTATCTCTGCATTCGGCAGTTCTTTCTTATCCATCTATATACATTTTCACTTTTTGCATATAGCTACCGCTATTCATCCTAACGATTTTCTTCTTATTGTTCTCAATTGATATAGATTATAACTGAATGCTGTCATAATCATTTTGATATTTACTCTTGCCAAAGTTGTTATACTTACAAACCCTGCTCCAAACACCGTTTTTATAACAGAATATTGTCGCTCTCCCTTTGATCTTTTCTTGCTTATTCTTTTGTTTCTCAACTTGTTCCTAATACCAATTGGATTCCCTCGCACTCCACTCGCATAGTTGCATCATAGGCTTTTGAAGTTGCACCAAAATAACCTATATCTCTGTAAACAACTTATCCTTCCTCAGAAAGATCAATCTTACTATCATGAACTGAAGCAGTAGTCGTTCTAAATCTTCTTATCAGATCATAATCAGTATCTACAATTGTGTGTAGCTTATATCCAAAATGCGATTGAAATGCCTTTTTTGTCCATGTTCCAGATGGTACATCTGGAACTCTCGCAGATCTCTGATCTGCGATATGTACCATCTTCAGATCGTCTGGTCTTTGCTTCATTTCCGCGAGGAGTGTCAAGACTTGCATGTCCTGGGTCTGCATGTATGAATGTTGCATCCTGAATCATACCTTGCTTGATCTTCAGACCTTTTTTATCAAGTTGTCTTTGCATTTCATTCCAGATTTCATCTTCATTTCCTGATTGAGCAATTCGTTCTCTAAATGTCCAAACAGTAGTATGACCCAAGAATTTCCTAAAAGAAATTCTATCAGTTGCCTGTCTTTCAAGTTCAGGATCAGATAAGCCATGTCATTGTTGTAATACTAACATCTTGAGCATGACTATTTCATCAAGGTTCGGTCTGCCACCTAACTCTGTTTTGTTGTTATACATCTCTACTATGATTGGACGAAATGGTTTCCAATCGGAAATTATATCTTGTAATACTGCTACAATTTAATTTAATAGAATATAAATGAATAAAGCTATCAGCGTTAAAATTTGGAGGAACGAATGATTTCTAACTATAAGTACAAACCACTATTCTATTTTTCTATGATGTTTCTTGCGACATTTGCCCTCTTGTTTGTAGGGGCGTATGTAAGTTTCCTTGATGATAAAAGCGGACTGTATATGATATTTCTGCTGCTTGGACTGATGGCACCTTTTCTTATCTCGCTTGTTATGATTTTTGCGTCTAAAAATTCAGATTTAAAAAAGGATTTTATCAACCGTCTTATCAATCCGAGACTAATACAGCTAAAAATGCTACCAGCAATTTTATTGATAATGCCGATTTCTGTTGTAGCATCTATCTTTCTTTCTCTTCCATTTGGGGGATCGATTTCGCAGTTTCAATTTTCCGAAGGTTTCTCTTTTTCATCAGGATTTGTCCCTGTGTTGCTTCTTCTTGTGCTTGCCGCAGGTTTAGAAGAGCTTGGATGGAGGGGGTATGCCTTTGACAGTCTGCAGAGCCGGTACACCTACTTTAAAGCATCGATTATTTTCGGTATACTCTGGTCGGTCTGGCACTTTCCGCTGATATTTGTCAATAACTCCTATCAATATGAGATTTTTCACCAAAACATCTGGTTTGCTGTGAATTTTTTTGTCAGCATCATTCCAATGGGAGTGCTTATCAGTTGGATCTGCATTAAAAATGGAAAAAGTATTCCCGCGGCGATTCTCTTTCACTTTCTTGTCAATATCTCACAGGAAATGCTGAATATATCTCAGACGACAAAGTGTATTGAAACTGTGGTTCTCATTGTTGTTGCCGCTGTTATTATTGCATTAGACAAAGAGATGTTTTTTTCGAAAGACCACCTTGCTGTTGAGGCTAACTGAGGATTCATGTAAAGCTTTTTTTACAAAAAATAAAATGGCGATAAAATGACAAATGAATCCACAGATCTTTATTCCAAATTCCTTTTTATCTGGTTTGGTCAATTCATCTCAATAATAGGTACTGGTCTTACTATTTTTTTCCTTAGGAGTATATGTATATCAACAACCAATACAACTTCAAGCTTCACACGACCTCGTACACTTTTCTAGCGTTGTATATATCCCCGCATGATCTTTCAGGGATATAGCTATCTAAAAAAAGTAACTCTCGATTTAACGGCGATGCTTTTAGACACCATCTGCATTTGGATTATCGTTAGCTGTGATAGCTGCAATAGTGATGCTTTCGCATTTTTGTATAACAAATTGCTGTGATCGATAAAATGTAAAAAAGTGGGGGAATTCAATTTTGGCAAGAAGAATTGTCATGACATTTATTTTGATTGGAATAGTACTAATGATAGCTGGATGTGTGAACGAAAGGACTGATCCTTACAACATGCCACATCAGGAGTATGGATGGAATGAGCCTGGATTCATATATCCTGATCAATATGATCCATCATTGGATTCCAATATTATTACAGAATTTGACTCTAATGGAGAAATGATCTATTATACCGGTTTTAATGAGAATGAACAACAAATACCGGTTAGTGGTGGGCCCCATTGGCTTTATGTTCATGGTGGTAGTTGTGTAAGCTGTCATGGAAATGGAAAAGGTGGAGTACCAATCATGATGGGTACTGTGATTCCTCCGGATATAACCTATGAAACTCTGACTGCTGAAGAAGAGCATGAGGATGAACATGAGGAACATCCTCCATACACCGATGAAACGATCAAGATCGCTATAAGAGAAGGTAAGGATCCCTCTGGCGAGGAACTTGATTACACAATGCCAAAGTGGGACATGTCAGATGCAGACATTGAAGATCTAATTGACTATCTGAAAACACTTTGATCGATCAATCTGCTTTTAAGGTGGGGTAACCAAACCCCACGTTTGCTGTTTTTGTCATAAAGAGCTTCTCAATGTATAGGCACTCATAATCAGTGATACAAAAAACCCAACAACCCCCAAAGAACTGAAATCTCCCTGGATGATCAAATATACAGATGAGAGTATCAAAACTATTAGTAATGCGTATCTCAGCGATTCTCCAAGTATGCGGTACCTTTTGAGAGTATTGCTCTTGGCTTCTAACCTTTCAAGTTTGTATCCGCGAATAGTTTCAATCACGTCATTAATCCCGGACGGTAGGTTTTTGAATATTTCTATATATTCATCGCCTTCCATTTGGACGAACTCAACTGCATGCGTTGGCGAATAACGTTCTTTTAGAGCTTTGGATATGATTGGACGTGCTTCGTCCATGATATTGTAGTTTGGATCAAGGTTAAGACAGACCGCTTCAACAAGTATAAGTGCGCGTTCGAGTGTAGAAAATGCACTTGGAAGAGACATGTTGTATTTCAAAGCAAGAAGTGCATAATTATCGCTTTTACGCTCCCCAATACCTCGATGCTGTTTTGTGATTAGTTCATCAATATCCCACTTAAATCTTGAAATATCGATATCCTCTTTGTTCAGCTTACCAATTTTCAAAAACGCATCTGCTGCCATATCCACTTTCTTTTTGTTTATAGCATAGAACAGGTTCAACATATTGCGCCTTAACTCACCATCGATCTTACCGACTGCACCAAAATCAATGAATGCTATCGTACCATCTTTAACTACAATGTTCCCTCCATGTGGATCGGCATGGTAGAACCCATCTAAATATACCTGCTTCAGGTAACTTGAGCTTATAAGTTGGACATATCGAGTTTTCATTTCCTGGTCGATGTCACCTAAATCTTTAACCAGGGTCCCTTCTACAAAATCCATGACCAGTACACTTTCTCTACAGTAATCGAGGTAAACTGTTGGAATTATTACATCTTCTACTTCTTCAAAATTCTCGTGGAAGCGCATCATGTTCATAGCTTCTATTTTGTAATCAAGCTCATTATGCAGCATTTCTCGGAATTCCCAAAGAAATATATCAGAATCAAAGTTATCTCCGACTCCCATTAATTTCATTAAAATTGGTTTTAGATCATTGATTATTTCGAGATCTAAATTTATTGTATCAATTAGGTTTGGACGTGCAATCTTCACGGCAACCTTCTTTCCATTAAGAAAACCTTGGTATACCTGACCTATTGATGCACTTGCTATTGGTGTTGTATCAAGTTCATCGAATATATCCAATATATCATTACAATGGTAACAGGTCGGATGGTGTTTGTGGTCTCCCTTCCCCATCTCGCAGATGCACTCCGTTTCAAAGGATTCACGCATCTTATCAAAGTCAAGAGGCTTGACGTTGTCCTGCAATTTTTCGAGTTCCAGTATGTATGCGTATGGTACTAAATCAGGACGCTTGCTCAACATCTGGCCCAATTTTATAAAACTTGGTCCAAGTTCCTCAAAAGCAAGACGGAGCTTTGTAGCATTACTCCTATTTTTTAAATCTAAAGCACATGTGCATTTCTTGTTGGAAATGTGATCTTTATGAATATCCTTATATAGAAGTGAAAACAGGTTGTACTTCAAAAATACCCTAATGATAGTTGCATATCGTTTGGATTTTTCCAACATCATATTATATATTTGCATTCTTATTGAAGAGGATTTCTATATATTATGATTTTTATATCACAATAGTACCCTGTATCAACCTTTCTTTTCTTTTCTTCTCCCTTCCCGAATTGCCCGGATCCACAAAAATACCGAACTCTTAAAATTTAGATTTAAATATTCTTCAACCTCCCCCTCACATGAGCATTAAGAGTAAATGGCTTATCACCCTTGGCATTTTGTTTCATATAATGCAAAGTGCCCTTAGAGAACCTCATCTTCTTCCATTCCTTGCCCGCATTAAATCCCCTGAATCCACTAAGGACATTTGCCGTTGAAACAGTAGACCACAATGTAGATTTTAATTCTAATTAGCCGTGGATCTTATCCTGAATAAGTTGAGTCGGAGGATGGGCACCATTAAGGGAGAGCTCATTCTTTTTCTTCTTTTTCCATGATCTCTTTGATCTTCTTATCTTCCCAACCTTTACCGAATTTGCTCACACTAATTCCTTGTAGCACTACAAAAATTCCCCATCCAATGATCGGCCAGTGAACCCACCAGCTTCCCCCATCAGAATAGTCGATAAAAAATAGCACGACCATAATCACCAAGTATACTGCCAGATGGTTGTAGAACTTTTTGAGTTCCTTTACTCGTTCCTGGGCACGTAATAATTTGTCATCTCTTTCTTCCATTTAATACCACTCCCTTTTGTAAAATGAGGGATAACTATTTGATATTTTGGGATGTGTCCAACTTTGCAGAAATATAGAGCTGTTCTTTTAAGCAGTAACTGGGTTGTGGTAATTACCACATAAACCGTTGCCATATTTTCTTTGTAATATCCCCACATAAAAAAGAGGGGATATATACAACGCTAGAAAGGTGTACCAGATGGTGCGAAGTATCTGCACAACATTTTTTAAAAAACGTTCCGTAGGATTCGGGATATGATCCGCAAGCGGATGTCTGGGGATAAAAGACATAAGCTTGTCAGAACTATGCCGGAACTAACAACAACGCATTATTACTTCCAGTAATTAATATCGATATCCTTATGTATTATTGCGAATATCCTATAGTTACAGGTGAAAATACAATGAGTCGTGTAATTGGTCTAAATGCCCCTTCATTTACGGTTGTCGCAGGAAGGTTTGCAGACAGGGTCTTAAATGCTCTTTTTGTTAGTGGTGAACATTCCATGTCCATGGGTCTCTACAGTTGCTCGGGTGGTTCCTGTAAATCTTCAGTTACAGAGAACATAGTTGATGGAAATTAAGGGATTCCTTCCCCCATAAATATGGGGGATATAATTATCTCAAAAAACACTATGGGTCTGCAATTTAGCACACGATCATCAGATAAGCTGCTTTAAAAAAATTATTATCGAACTTCAAGTCGATCGTTAAACATTGATAGTTTTTCTCATGTAAACACGGGTATCATCACGACTGATCTCTGACCACCCCAAATGATGATAAAAAGAAATATTCTCGGTCAATAATACATGAGTTGCTAAACGCATTTCCAAATAGCCTCTGCGTTTAGCTTCTGACTCAGCGAGATCCATTAGCCCCCGGCCTAGACCCGTTCCCTGAAAATCAGGAAGTACCGCCACATTTCCTATTGTAGTATAATCATCTTCGAACATTAAGATCAAGCCACCGACTATCTCTTTGTCAGATTCTGCGACCCAGACAGGGAAATAGGTGATCTCCTCTTCATAATCAACGTCCATGGGCGGTAGTCGTTCCCCTTTGAGCCTGTCCAGATACTTTGTGTAAGCCAGATCCATACAATTTTTGAGATTTTTTGCATCATCGATTGAAGCTTTTCGTATATGCCAGCTTCTTTGTTTCACATTTTGGGTTTGCATTTTGACCATGAATACCTATCAATAAACTTTATTAATGAATATAACAATTTATGACAGCATTGCTTTAAGTTGCTTTTGCTATTGGAAATTACTACTAAATTAAGCCTACACAGCTCAAAAAATCAAATCGTAGGATTATATATACAACCATAAAATATACTAATTAGCATATCGACATAATACAAACAATTCAACAGTATATATAGGGAATATGGAGGGGGCTAATCTGGATGGAAGTAATATAATTCAGCGTGAATTTGCTGTCGAAGAATCTTGTAAAGATCCTACCGAATTGTTTGTAGATCCTGAGATCTTAAGTCCTGTTTTTGAGGATATTCCTATGATCTTGATCCTTGTTAATCAGGACGGGAAAGTTGAATACATCAATCGGACTGCTACTATTGCATTAGGGAAAGAAAAAAAAGATAGTATTGGCCTCCTTGGTGGTGAACTGTTTGGATGTATGAATTCGATCAAAGGCAAAGGTTGCGGGAAAAACAGAGAATGCTCAGAATGTACTGTAAGAAACTCTGTAATGCACACTTTTGAAACCGGTGAAAGCATTTACAAAAAGGAAGGCGAATTGGAAATCGTAACCAATAACAAGTCTGTAACACTTAATTTTTTAATTTCAACAACATTGATACAACAAAATAATGAACCACTTGTGCTGCTAACTGCGGATGATATTACTGAACAAAAGAACAAAGATCTTGCCTTTGAGGAAGCAATTCGGAAACAGAAGGCTCTGGAAGATATCATAAACAATAGTTCTACAATGGTATTCTTATGGAGGGCAGAGGATTTCTGGCCTGCAGATTATACTTCTGAGAATGTTTCAAAGCTTGGTTATTCAGCTGAGGATTTCGTACTTGGACGAATTACTTATGGTGATCTGGTCCATCCCGATGATTATCAAATGGTATGGGATACACTTACAGAGAAGTGCGAAGATGGCAGTGACAACTATACCTCGGAATATCGTTTGATAACAAAGGATGGAAAGTTATTATGGGTAAGTGAAAAGACCTTTATTCTGAGGAACGGCAAGGGACAAGCAACTCACTTCCAGGGAATTGTCCAGGATATCACCGAGCGCAAGGAAGCAGAGGAGGCAATGCTCCATGCCAAACTTGCTGCGGAAGCTGCCAACACGGCCAAGACCGAATTCATCTCAAATATAAACCATGAGCTAAGAACTCCTCTTACTTTGATCATCGGATTCTCGGATCTGCTTTGCAGTGAAGATTACGGCTCTTTGAATGAACAGCAGAAAAAGTACATATCCACAGTTCTTAACAATGGAAATCATCTTTTGAAGCTTATCAATGATCTTCTGGATTTCTCAAACATTGAAACCGGGGAGATGGAACTTCATGTTAATGAATTCCGGGTATCCGATGCTATTGATGAAATAGAAGCATTGATGGCACCTCTTTCAAAAAAGAAGGGCATCGACCTGACATGTAACATCGATATCGAAAAGCCTACCATAAAAGCAGACATGCCAAAATTCAAGCATATCCTTTACAACCTCGTTAACAACTCCATAAAGTTCACCGGTCAAGGAGGAGCAGTGACCATTGGAGGTATAATTTCTGATGAGGCTGTTAATTTCTTCGTAAAGGATATTGGCATCGGTATTTCACTGGAGGATCAGGAAAAACTGTTCAAGCCTTTCTTCCAAGTGGATTCATCAAACTCAAGAGAATATGGCGGTACAGGGCTTGGCCTTGCTCTTGTCAAGAAATTTGTTGAAATGCATGGTGGTGAGGTCTGGGTAGAAAGTGAACTTGGAAAAGGAAGTACATTTGGATTTAGCATACCAAATGAACCTGAAAACCCATCCTGTTGATTTGTTCCAGATGGTTTAACAGATCTATTGGATCAGAAGATAGTTCCCCTGTAGATCTGCAACCATCATTTGAAACTACAACAGGTCATCACGCTTATCGTTGTACTTCATGCAATTCAAAGTAGATGTTTTTTACAGTACCAAATTCGAATTATCTCCTCCCACTTTTCCAACCTCTCTCTCACATGAGGATGGAGAGTAAACGGCTTATCACTCCTGGTGTTTTGCTTCATGTAATACAAAGTACCCTTAGAAAACTTCGGTGTAGTTGCAGCTCATTGCTGTGATTTTGTTCAGCGGATTAAGCTTGAATTGGATATGTACTGTCCGGATAGGCAGCATTTGTATTCTGTTAAATCCTAACAACATTCATTTTTGAACACTAGAAAATCCGCATCTTTCGACACTGCAGACATCATATATGGGCAGCTGCTATTCATTTTTAAAATTGAACTTTTTATGCCATTAAATATATAAATATGGCCACAACATAATCGATTTTATCTCATTACTTATGAGGTGGGTACAAATGAAAGCAAGAATATTAGTATTAGGGGTGCTGGCTGTGCTTATATGCGCAGGGCTAGCAGTATCGGTGCAAGCAGCAAAACCAGGAACAGACTTCAATGGACCACACTACAACCTGAACATCATCGGAAAGGATGTTGACTGGAAAGGCAATGGTGGTGGTTATGATAACGGACACACAATGTTCGTGCCTGAGAACACCAGTGATTTTAATATTACTGTTTGGGACGAGGGAGTTGAAACAGTAGTTCCTGGTATTAGAATAAACATAACACAGGGCGCTGAGTTTGATGTCATCGATGGAAATGCATTCGATGATGGCACATGTGCATTCCAGCTGGCACCAGGAAAATATCATGTATACATTGCTGCCAAGGCTAAGCCGGGTGGATATACAAACATCGTCGGCTGGGTTCAGGCTAACAACACCTACTACTTTGATATAGGGGACGTACAGGTCTCTAAATCTAAAAAAGCACAATGGGATGATGCTACAGACCTATTCTATGTAAGTGGACAGGAAGAACCGAATGCCATTGATATGCTATCAAACCAGGACAATGTATGGGTGTTCGACTATCTGGCAGCGCTAAATACATACGACCCTACTCTCTATCCAAACCCACTTTACTTCTGGCAGTATGACAACCACGGAAGCAAACTGGTTCAAATACGTTTCTACGAAGCTTGAACTTTCTTCTTTTTTCTCTTTTTTAATTTGCAAAAATCTCGCGATCCCTAATTCTCCAACCTTTCCCTTACATGAGCATTGAGAGTAAACGGCTTATCACTCCTGGCATTCGGTCTCATGTAATACAAAGTACCCTTTGATGATCCCATTTTCTACCAGTTAGAATCAGACATATGCAGTATCTTTTGCCTTCGATCATCAAAATCAACTCCCTCAGGCTGCAAAGACATTTTCGGACTGAAATTACACCCCCTATTTTGAATACGTTAACTTAAATTTCACCCACTATTATTACATTACAAAAACGATCTTCAGCAGGCTTTCGATCAGCAGGCCACCCAACCAGGACACCAGCGGGATCAGTAAATCGGCCATCACATGCCAATGGTCAAGCTTTCAAAAGGCCATTCCGGCACATCTTCAATGAGTTTGAGATTTGCAACCAGATCTGCCATCTGCCCGTGTGATATGTCCGGTGAACCGCTATGCAGGAGGGTCTCTGATTCCCGTATCCTTTCGCGTGTCCATTTTAGCTCTTCTTCTTTGATCTCATGAATTCACTGGTGCACCCCTCTCATCGGCAACCAGAAGCCAAGCAATGCAATTGCTTTAGGGGGGGGGCAGGATGGAATTTGAAGAACCTTTTGATATGCTGGAAAAAAACAGATCAGGAGTTTTGAAATTTACAATGGCATATAGACATGGTCTATTTCCATGACAGAGTATTTTGGTCTTCGGTCATGATGACACTGTAACAGCAATGTCTCTACATGCTTAGGATCTTAAGAAGCCATTAGGGATCCTACAAGACCCAACATCTCATTTTAAAAAAAATAAACCTTGAAAGATCAAATGTGATATTGAACATGGAACCTATAAACAACCCTTATTTCATCCATTTCCCTGTATTCTACATCAAGGTTGCCTTCATCTGCAATATATGTCAGGTCATCAAGGTCTTTGAAAATGACCTCACAATTAATGTTCTCTGGAAGCAATGAGCTGAAACCATCACATTTTCTGGTGATCTCCTGTATCATCCTTTTTGTTTCACCTGCATCAAAGGTCCCATCCTTATCAGGACTATAGATTATTTCGGTTGTTAGTGTTTCCTTGTCCAGCAATGTCATCCAGAACCCATTGATCTGTGAATCTTTTATGGCATAATCTTTTATTTCGAAACTCTTGTTGATCACATTCTTCAATTTTGAACACCTTTTATTTTATTAAAGTCAATGTCATAAATCAGTTTTCATGACGCTCATACGTCTTAAAAAATAAATTTTCAAAACAAAACATTTATATTTCATCAAAGAAGTGCATATGCTCGCATCAATGTATAAATATATGCAATGTTTCAGCTCCAATATGTGGATCTGCTGAATTATTTTCTTTCCATACCTATCACCATTCAAGAGGAACGATATTGACCAGTAAACGTATATTAATGGGCAACGAAGCGATCGCTTTTGGAGCGATGAAAGCCGGCGTTCAGATAGCAAGCGGTTATCCGGGTACACCTTCGACCGAGGTGATGGAGACCATCATCTCCAATGCGAACAAATATGGCATATATGCCGAATGGGCGACCAACGAGAAAGTGGCACTTGAAACAGCAGCTGGCGCCGCCTACTCGGGTGCCAATGCCATGGTCACCATGAAGCAGGTGGGACTGAACGTGGCATCAGACCCCCTCATGAGCCTTTCCTACATAGGAGTAAAGGGTTCGCTTGTGATCCTTGTCTCCGATGACCCCGGCCCCCATTCCTCCCAGACCGAACAGGATACAAGGGCCTTTGGTCACTTTTCAAATATTCCTGTCCTAGACCCCTCCACACCTCAGGAGGCTTATGACATGGCAAAGTTGGCCTTCAAACTATCACATGAGATGGAGATCCCTGTGATACTCAGGACCACAACGCGTGTGTCCCATGGCTGTGCTGATGTAATGATCGAGGACATAGACCCAGCATTCCGTGACATCGAAGGCTTTGTAAAGGATCCAAAGTGGGTCATATTCCCGAAACTGACAGCCCAAAGGCATCCCTGGCTTGAAGAGCTTCAGGTCAGGCTTTCAGATCATTTTTCTGAGTACTTCAAAGAGAACTCTTTTAACTCGATATCAAAAGGAAACAGCAAGATCGGCATTGCGGCCTCGGGTGTTTCCCATCTGTACGCAAAGGAGGCTATAAGGGATAGCTCTGAAACCTTCTCCCTTTTCAAGGTCGCAACCGTTCATCCTTTCCCTGAAAAGGCAGCCCTTGAATTCCTCAGCAATATCACAGACCTGATCGTGATCGAGGAACTTGACCCATACCTTGAGGAGCAGTTCCTGCAATTGATAGGCAGGCATCATCTCGATGTGAACGTACATGGAAAGAAAAACGGCCATTTCCCTGTAAGCGGAGAATATAACGTCGATGTCGTTATCGATGGGGTGAACAGCTCACTTAAAGATATCAATACAGACGTTTCTTTCCTGTACCATTCATCGCCTGTGATCGATAAGGATAATGTACCTCCACTTCCCGTAAGGCCTCCCACATTATGTGCAGGCTGCATGCACAGGACGGTCTTCTACGCATTCAAAAAGGCAGCCGGGAAATTGAGGGCAGAAAAAGGCATAGATTCCATATTCTCAGGGGATATCGGCTGTTATACCCTTGGAAATGCCAGCCCACTCAATATGGTGGACACATGTCTTTGCATGGGGGCAGGGATCAGTATAGCAGCAGGCCTGTCCCATGCACATCAGTATCAAGGAGGTCAGAAGGCAAAACAGGTGGCATTTATCGGCGACTCTACCTTTTTCCATTCCGGGGTTGCCGCTGTGATAAGTGCAGTATACAACAATGCTGACATCACTGTGGCGGTTCTTGACAACCGGACCACAGCCATGACAGGTCATCAACCCCATCCGGGTATTGGTCTGACAGCCACAGGCGTTTCCACAAAGGTCATTGATATAGCCGATGTCCTCAGAAGCTGCGGGGTGGATCTTGTCGAGACCATAGAGGTCAATGACCTTGGCGAATGCATAGATACGGCAAAGAAGGCCATGGAGTTCGAAGGTCCTTCTGCTGTCGTGTTCAAAGGAAGATGTGTGGGGATCACAAAAGGAAAGGAGCAATATGTGGTTGATGAAGGAAAATGTACCGGTTGCATGCTCTGTGTCTCTCAGCTTGGATGCCCTGCCATATTCTCGACCTCTTCCGGGCTACCGGTCATACAGGACAACTGCACCGGTTGCAGTTTGTGTGCACAGGTCTGTCCATCGGATGCTATTGTTCTGAAGGAGGGATTACAATGAAATTCGATATTCTTATCGCGGGTGTGGGCGGACAGGGTGTTGTGCTTGCATCCCGTCTGCTTGCAACGGCTGCTATCGATGCTGGTTTCCATGTAACCACCGCCGAGACCATCGGCATGGCCCAGAGGGAAGGGTCGGTTACCAGTCATATCAGGATCGGGGATGAGGTCTGCGGTTCACTGATCCCATCCGGAAATGCCGACCTCATAATAGGGCTTGAGCCTGCGGAGGCTGCAAGGAACATTTATTTCCTGGGCATGAATGGCAGTATTGTTGTAAATGAGCATGCTGTAATGCCCTCTGCTATAAATGGATGTGCTGAATACGATCCAGATCAGGTCCTCGAATTCCTGAAGGGGAACTGTCGGGATATCATATCTGTCGATTTCACACAACTTGCAAAGCAGGCAGGGACCTACAAGGCAGCAAACGTTGCCATGCTGGCAGCAGCTGCAGGTGCCGATCTCCTTCCATTCTCCTCCGGGGATCTGTGGAATGTGCTTGAGAAGATGGTGCCGGAAAAGTACAGGGATGTGAACAGGAGGGCCTTTGACATGTCCCTCGAAAGGGTCTCAGGTATAAAGGACCCTGAACAACAGACACTGGATGTCTGATCTTCCAGAGATGATGCGAATGTGCAATGTTTGTGTGAATAATGATCTAAAGGAAAACACTTCTGACAATGAGGAAGAACGTTCCCGGCTATGCGAGGAGGAACAAACTGCCAAGCTCAAACAGCTTCTCAAAAGGGTTGCATTGGGAAGCTCCTTCTATCAGAGGAAGTTCGAAGACGCTGGGATAGATGTCGATTCTATCAAAACCCTGGAAGATATTGCAAGGCTTCCGTTTACCACTAAAGAGGAATTGCGGGATGCTTACCCCCTGGGTCTTCAGGCTGTCCCGGATGAGGATATCATAAGGATACATTCGTCATCAGGCACAACCGGCAGTCCTGTCATTATCCCATATACACAGAGGGATGTTGATGTATGGGCAAACATGATGATGCGCTGCTACCAGATGGCAGGTCTTACCAGAAATGACAGGATACAGATCACACCCGGATACGGACTTTGGACCGCAGGCATAGGTTTTCAGGCAGGTGCCGAGCTTCTCGGGGCAATGGCAGTTCCAACAGGACCGGGAAATACAGAAAAACAGTTGCAGATGCTGCTCGACCTCAAGTCCACAGCACTTGCAAGCACCTCATCCTACGCCCTCCTCCTTGCAGAGGAGATCAACAAAAGGGGTTTGAGGGACAATATCAACCTGAAGGTCGGAATCATAGGTTCCGAGCGCTGGAGTCCTAAGATGAGGTCCCGTATCGAGGATGAGCTCAGGATCGAGAGCTTTGACATCTTCGGTCTCACCGAGATATACGGACCCGGTATTGCTATAGATTGCTCCATGCATGATGGTCTTCACTACTGGTCAGACCACCTGTTCTTTGAGATCATAGACCCTGTCACAGAAGAGAGGTTGCCCGATGGAACCCTTGGGGAGCTTGTCATAACAACTCTTACAAAGGAAGGCGCACCCCTTATACGCTACAGGACAAGGGACCTTACACGCATCATCCCCGAACCCTGCAAATGTGGCTGCCCCTTCCCTCGCATAGACCGCCTGCTGGGACGTACCGATGACAGGATAAAGATCAAAGGTGTCAACGTCTATCCCGGCCAGATCGAGGATGTCATACAGAGGGTCGAAGGCGTCAGCAGCGAATACCAGATAGTTCTTGAAAGAAACCAGGGCAGGGATTCAATGCTCTTCAGGGTCGAGATCGATGGTGCAGATGACCCTGGAATAAATTCAGGGGCTGCAAAAGCACTGAATAAAGCCTTCAGGGACTTTATAGGTGTCAGTGTAGATGTGGAATGCGTCGGAATGGGAGAGCTTCCCCGCAGTGAGAAGAAGAGCAAGAGGGTCATTGATAACAGGGATATGTAAAAAGATCCCCTTCTTTTTTCAAAATACCTTCTCAAATCTGTACAGTGAATAAGATCGCTATAGTGTGATTCTTAAAAACAAACATTATAAATAGTTTCTATTCAATAGTAGAAGTTATTGAACTGTGCGAGATTTACTAATGGGAAAGCCAATGACGTTTTGTTCAAATTGTGGAGCAGAGATTGATGAAAAAGCTGCAATGTGCCCAAAATGTGGAGTTCCCACTGGCACACGATATCTAACGCCACAATCTCCCAAAGATCCTGGATTAGCAGCTGTTTTATCCCTTTTATTCAGTGGTTTAGGACAAGTTTACAACGGTGAACTTAGAAAAGGAATTGGAATATTAGTAGGTGTTGTTGTTGGATGGGTTACTTTTCTTATCCCGGGACTAATAATATGTATATATGGAGTTTATGATGCTTACACTACCTCAAAAAAAATGAATGCAGCTGAGATACCATTCAAAAAAGCAGATCGTGCAGATTACATTCTTTTTATATTGGTTTTCTTGATTCTGATCGGAGTATTTGCCGCCATTTTACTTTGGATGGGGTTACTGTAAACACAGAAGCCCTTTTTTAAATCGGGCTTTCACCTGAACTAAAGTCATGTTTGCCAGATAACATTTTTGTTTCCTGATATGAAAACAGTATCATGATGCGAAGATATAATATCACCCACATCATTAAAGACCAAAATTCAAATCAAGGAAACGAATGAACAATGCCAGACGCAAAAACACATGACAAGATAAACATTGCAGTGCTGATAGTTGTACTGGTGGGCCTTTCCTATCTTACGATATGGAAGGAAAATGAGATGGCTGTCAGATATCTGGATATTTACAGGATATCGGTCTTTTCTATATCCTATCTATTTGCAACGTTCTTCCTTAGCCCGGACCTTGATATTGAAAGTAAACCCTACAAAAGATGGAAGATGTTCAAGATCCTCTGGTGGCCCTACAAGGTTATATTCAAACACAGGGGATTTTCCCATAATCCTGTCATCGGACCCCTGTCCATTGTGATTAACCTTGCATTGATAGTGGTCGTATTGCTGCTGCTTATGGGTGTTGAGCTGCACAAGGTACCTTTAAGATTCATTCTAGCAGCCACAGCAGGGATGTGTCTGTCAATGGAAATTCATATAATATCGGACTTCCTGATCTCAAAAACGAAACGTTATTTGTGAGAAGTTTCGTTCTATTAAATTTCGGAAAGGGGAATTTAGAGGGATTATTTGTGGACCTTGTGCATAAATCGGGGCAATGAGTATCTTGAAAATAAATATTTGAATTTATTCAATTTCAACAAATTCCACATAATTACTTGAAGTTTTAATAGCTGAATCGAACATATTTCCATCACGATTGATCTTCCTGATGTATTCAAGTTTCTCTTTATTCATATCAGCCTTATCTAATGCTCTAATAACACAACCGATCAAAGCATGAACATCATTAGTTTCACCGTAAAAAGCACATTTTGGTTTATCGGACATTATAGCTCCCATAACAAATATAATAAAATGAATGAACATTTGTCATCCATTCACAAAATGAAAATAAATCATTACCAATTATCATAAACCTTTAAAAAAACTTATTGAGCATAATGTCCTCTATCTTTAATAAGGTTTGTATCCAGTTATATAAAGCAAATTAAGCAAATTTGCACAAACTAAGTTATAATTAACACATCAACAAATACCTGAGCCTGCTTAACGGTTTGAAATACCGAGATCATCCCTTGATCTCCCCAGATACATGATCAATAAATGGTTCATAAACGCCCTTTTGAGGATCATTTGAAAAGCATCTAAAGGTTTTACTGCCTTACCATCATTTTCAGCTAACTGAAAACCAACAGTGATATATCTGGTCAGACCATGAGTGGCATTAGTCAACTAGTTCATCAAGACCTCCCAAGAATAATAGATTCCCAAGTGCGGCTCTTTTTGGATTGAATTGGTATAAAATATAAAGGGAGGAAAACAAATGGAAACAAGAGGTTTCAACAACGGACCAAGAGAGATGCACAAAGCTAAATGTGCTGACTGCGGTCAGGAAACAGAAGTACCTTTCGTACCGGACCCAAACAGACCGGTATACTGCAGGGAATGCTTCCAGAGCCACAGACCACCTAAAAAATACTAAGTGGATGTGAACAATAATATATTTTAAAGATCAAAGTGAAATGTGCGGTTAGATAGAATATTTCTATCATGATCGCACGATCTATTTTTGAATTAAATTTTAAATCTATTTTTGGATTAAGCAGTCTTGAGGATCATAAACAAGACCGTATTAGTTCTGATCCATCTCGTGGCAGAAACTAACATTTACCAGTTATCCAAACCTTTTGAAAAAATAACTCTTAATGAACCAGACAACTGTAAAAGCAGTTGTTACTATGACGTAAGACCAGATATCCATCCCGCCATTTTCTTGTGACAAGATCGTCAGTAAACCCAAAAATGCAATCAAAAGAACAGCAAACCACGTTAGTTCTTTCATCAATTGTTCTTTCATTATGATCTTCCTGCTTTTAAGAGGGAATATTGATCTGGCTCATAGATATGTTTTTTTGCCTTTTAATTGAATATCCTTTAGAAATATTTAATAACTAAAACCGTGCTCTTGTTAATGAGAACAATGAGAGGATATATCAATAAATCAGAGATTCGCATGTTTTTGATCTTTGGATTCATGCTTTTGCCTATGGCGGTCCTGTGTTATCAGCAGGAGCTTTCGTTAGGGATAATATCTTCTTATCCGCTTTTCATCATACTGGTTCTCATGCTTCTTGGTGCTAATATTGAGCTCCCTGTCAGTACGATCAGAACAAAGAAAACACAGGATCTTCAAAGGGATGCAGCAACATTGGAAGAGGTCTACTCAGTACCTCTGGTAAAAGATATCTCATCCAGCATGAAGCTGGCATTTAATACGGTCATTACCCTCAACGTTGGGGGCTTCATAATTCCTTTTGCTGTAATGCTGTTCCTGATCGTCTTCCAGCCTGACTTTGTAGGGCTTGAGATCATGTTGATCATGATAGTAGCTGCAACACTTCTCTCTGATTTTGTCAACGGCATTGGCATTGTGATGCCGGATTACATCGGACTCATAGCAGTGCCTTTCGCATTGATCTTTGCACCGGAGAATGCAGCTACCGTTGTATTCGTATCAGGTATTGGTGGTATCCTTCTTGGAAATATCACAGGGCTACTGATGTTCGATAAAGAGAATAAAGGAAGTGCTTTTATCAACCTTGGCGGGGTTGGAAGCTTTAAAGCAGTATATGTGACAGCAATAGTTGCAGCATTAATATCCTGGTTCGTTTGAAGAAGAATTATGATGCATGTTCATCCTCTCCTGAAGCTTTCTGGCTGTAAGGTTTACGGTCCTGTACTTTGAGATACCCTTATCTGTGAACCTGAACGGCTGCGGGGAAGCATCCACGCGGGTAGCTCTCATTTTCTGGACAGCCATAACAGGGGTCAGATTTGCTTCGACCTCATTTGCCTGCATCTTATCAAGGAAGATTATCCCATCCCCAAGGAAATCATATGTGTCATATGACTTGGTCTCAATTCCGAACTCTTTTTCAGTTACAAGGAAAGAAGTGATATTTTTTGTTTTAAGCATCTTATGCAATGTACGCCATTCCAGGGATTTCCTGAACTCAGCAGGATCAGTGAACATGTTCAGGGAATCGAAAACGATCCGTCGTGGCTTATACGCCTCTATGATCTCACCAATATCCTCAAATGACAACATGGACATGCCGAACACCTCAAGGTAGCCATCGTCGATATGCTTGCCAATATCCCAGCCAAATCGCATGAAATGCTGAATTAATTGCTGTATCCT
This sequence comes from Methanococcoides sp. NM1, assembly GCF_900774285.1. Lineage (NCBI taxonomy): Archaea > Methanobacteriati > Methanobacteriota > Methanomicrobia > Methanosarcinales > Methanosarcinaceae > Methanococcoides > Methanococcoides sp. NM1. Next base: position 6,668 of record NZ_CAAGTW010000013.1, on the reverse strand, counting down.
TTCTTCAAAGGAGAAAAAGAGGCATTTCTCATCGTTCTTGATGCCTTCCATCAAAAACTGCATGCAAAGGGTAGTTTTACCTGTTCCCGGAGGACCTGTCACAACAACTGTAAATCCTTCAGGAATACCGCCTTCAAGCATGTCATCAAGCCCGACAACACCAGTATTGACCCTTTTGATAGCCTTCTCGATATTGTTCGTATCGATCTTGGATTTGAACTTGCTACTATCAAGGGACATCAGCGCCTTTTCAAGTACAAGGTTCTTGGCTCCAAGTTCCTTCTCATACCTTTCAAGTATCTTAATAGCGTCAGAACTTAATGTTGTGTGAACAGGGAACTTGTTTCTTGCCATAAACGTAGATTGAAGACTATATATTTAAGGCTTACTTCATGTGTCCACAGATATGAATATTATGTCCATCATTGCTCTTCTTTAGGGTAGCCACGTCCTTCAAGGAACTTGCCACGTCCTTTTTCAGCAATGACCTCATTTTCCCAGACAACTTCACCCCTGGCGATCGTGGTCATCGGGAAGATGGCATCCATGCCTTCAAATGGAGTCCAGCCGGCTTTACTGTGAAGCTTGTCAGCTTTAATAGGAGTTGCACTGCGTGTATCAACAATGATCAGGTCTGCATCATACCCTTCCGCAAAAACTCCCTTTGAGTGGTGTGTATCAAGGCCAAATATATGCGCAGGGTTCCTGCTTGTGACCTCGATCATCCTGCCGATCGGAAGAATGTTCTTCTTGACCGCCATGAGCATGAGCGGCATAAGCGTCTCGACTCCCGGAACACCTGATGGTGCACTCCTGATATCAAGGTCCTTATCGAATTCAGAATGTGGTGCATGGTCTGAAGCTATAGCATTCACAGTTCCATCATTGACCGCGTTCATAAGCGCTTTCACGTTTCTGCGGTCACGCAGTGGCGGGTTCATCTTTCCAAAAGTTCCCAGCTTGTCCCAGTCCCTTGTAGATAAGAACAGATGGTGCGGGGCGACTTCACAGGTAACAGTATGCTCACGGTTCTCTGCTGCTGCAACATATTTTTCCTTACGGATAAGCCCCAGCGCCTCAAGTGTGCTGATATGACAGAAGTGTGATCTTGTACCCTTTTCTGCAATTACTTCAAGTGCTTTCTCGACAGCATATCCTTCACAGAGGTTTGAACGTATTCGTGAATGTGATGACGGGGAAAGGTCATTCTTAAGCAGTTTTTCATTTTCCAGGCGGATGTTCTCATCTTCGGCATGAATGCAGGCCACCGCATCAAGCTCTTTAATGATCCCGAGTGCCTGCGAGAAATCCTCTTCGTTTATGTTCAGCCCACCAGTGGATTCTGCCATGAAGATCTCGCCAAATGATGTCACTCCAAGCTCCCAGAGCAATGAAAGGGATTCAAGGTTCTGCGTTACACCGCCATTGATACCAAAATCAATTACAGACTTGCGATTTGCCAGTTTCAGCTTTTCCTTAAAAGAGGATTTATCAACAGTCGGAGGTATGGTATTCGGATGCTCTATAACAGTAGTAATTCCGCCTGCTGCTGCCGAGCATGAACCAGTGTGCCAGTCTTCCTTCTTTATCATACCTGGTTCCCTGAAATGCACATGTGCATCTATTCCGGCAGGTATCGTCAGTGCTCCCCTGGCATCGATCAGAAGGTCCGGGTCAGCTCCGGTGATATCCTTTGCAATACGCTCGATCTTTCCATTGTTGATCAATACTTCTCCTGGCTGCAAAAAGTTGTTGTAGAAGACCTTTGTGTTCTTAATAAGGATATCAGTCATAGATCGGAGCTCCTTTTGAAAATTATGAATTTTAGATCATGATGAAGTCAACGTTGGGATTTACTTTTTTATGTATTATAAAACTGTTCTTTGTTGTTTTAGCTTTCGGCGTTACCCTATTCTTGTACAAGTAAAGACTGAACGATTCGATTAAATTTTCTAAAATATATAGAGTATATATCAATATAGAATATATTGAGCATTATATATTGAAATATAGAATATACAGAGAAATACTATATACAATTCGCCTTATTTCCTTCCTTACAGGTCGGTACATTAGAATTCAGATCTGAAAACAAAAACCACTTTAGTTCAATAAGGTGAAAAAACCAATGTCCAGAAAATCAATATCATATGTGATCACGCTTCTGCTGATCACTTCACTTGCTCTTTTCGGAGCAGGGTGTGTGGGTAACGATACTACCAATTCCGGTAGTGAAGAAATGCAGTCAATTATTATCAAGGGATCGGATACAGTTCTTCCGCTTGCACAGGCAGAAGCCGAGGAATTCATGATCGAGAACCCTGAAAGCACAATATCCATCATCGGAGGGGGGTCAGGTGTCGGTATCGCAGCACTCATTGATGGCGAAGTGGACATCGCAATGGCATCAAGAGCAATGAAAGGATCAGAGATCGAGAATGCACAGGCAAATGGTGTCGATCCTATACAGCAGACAATTGCATGGGATGGTATCTCTGTTGTAGTAAACCCGGAAAACCCTGTATCTGATCTGACATTCGAACAGCTCAAAGCGATCTATGTAGGAGACATCTCCAACTGGAATGAAGTTGGTGGCGAAGACCGTGAAATAGTCGTCCTCTCACGTGACAGCAGTTCCGGTACATACGAATACTTCAAGGACGAAGTAATGGAAGGCAATGAATACAGGGCTGATGCACTTATCAATCCATCAACAGGAGCGATCACCCAGACCGTATCACAGAACAAGAACGCTATCGGCTATGTCGGTGTTGCTTACCTTGACGAGACCGTAAAGGCACTTGCAGTAGACAATGGTAACGGTGCTGAACAACCAACATCCGAGAACATCCTCTCAGGTGCATATCCACTTGCAAGACCACTTTACTTCTACACCGACGGTGAACCAACCGGCCTTGCACTTGAGTTCATCGAGTTCGTCTCAAGTGAGACCGGAACAGAAACAATCTTTGAAGTAGGATACTTCCCTGCTTGATCTTTTTTAAAATGCTTAAGGATCAGGGATGACTTATGTTGCATAGAAAAAAGAAGGAAAAAGCAATTGAATCCACACTCTTAGTGGTAAGTGGAGTTACAGTTGTAGCTCTCTTCCTTCTTTGTTTTTTCCTTTTCAGGGAAGGATTCCTTTTGTTCGGTGATTATTCCATCATTTCTTTCATAACCGAAACTTCCTGGTATCCATCATCATCACCGGCAAAATTCGGATTATTGCCGCTATTAACAGGATCACTGATCGTAACAGCTGGAGCCATCCTTCTCTCAGTACCTCTTGGCATTGCTTCCGCGGTATATATATCAGAACTTGCAGACCCTAAAGTGGCACAGCTGATCAAACCATTTGTAGAGATCCTCGCAGGCATACCTTCAGTTGTTTATGGTTTCTTCGGCCTTGTAATAGTAGTTCCATTGCTACAGGACCTGTTAGATCTCCCCACAGGGCAGACCGCACTGGCCGGTTCTATCATGCTTGGAATGATGGCGCTACCGACTATCATATCAGTATCAGAGGATGCTATAAATTCAGTGCCCGCTGCACTCAAGGAAGGTTCCCTTGCCCTTGGAAGTACCAAGTGGCAGACCATTTACAGGGTAGTATTGCCGGCAGCATTGTCAGGTATTTCCGCAGCCGTTATGCTTGGTATCGGAAGGGCGATCGGAGAGACCATGACCGTCATGATGGTAACTGGAAATACCGCTATCATACCCGGAATTCCCGAAGGGCTTTTCGATCCCGTAAGGACCATGACCGCGACCATTGCACTTGAAATGGGAGAAGTTCCGCAGGGAAGTGAACATTTCCATGCGCTGTTCGCAGTCGGATCTGTGCTTTTCCTAATAACGTTCATCATCAATCTTATCGCTGACAGCGTTAAGAAGAAATACAGGCTTCAGGAGGGGGTTTGATGTTTTTTACACCTAAGATATCCGAGAAGCTGGCATTTGCCACACTAAAGCTCTGTATGGCACTGGTGCTCGCTTTCGTATCCATCCTTGTGATCTACATTGTTGTCAACGGCTACAGCGTGCTCAGCCTTGATTTCATAACCCAGATGCCAATGAAAAGAATGACCGAAGGAGGCATTTATCCGGCAATTGTGGGAAGTCTCATGCTGATCGGACTTTCAATGGCCTTCGCAATCCCTCTTGGCATACTCTCGGCAGTTTACCTGAATGAATATTCAACTCCGGGACGTGTTTCCTGGGCCATTGAGATGGCGATCAATAATCTTGCAGGTACACCATCAGTGGTGTTCGGTCTTTTCGGACTGGCATTGTTCGTCAAATACTTCGGATTTGGAGCTTCTCTCCTGTCGGCTTCTTTGACATTGGCTTTGCTCATTTTGCCCGTGATCATTCGTGCGAGCAAAGAAGCATTGATGACAGTACCACAGGAATACAGGGAAGCTTCCCTAGCACTGGGTGTCACCAAATGGCAGACCACAAGAAAGGTCATACTTCCTGCAGCAATTCCCGGAATGATGACAGGTATAATCCTGAGCATCGGCAGGGTTGCAGGTGAAACAGCACCCATCCTGCTTACAGGAGCCGCATACTTCTTACCAAGAATACCGGATTCGGTCTTCTCCCAGTTCATGGCATTACCTTACCACCTTTTCGTGCTGGCGACCTCAGGTACAAGTATCACACAGACACGTCCGATCCAATATGGAACAGCACTGATACTGCTCTTGATAGTTGTTTTCATGAACAGCATTGCAGTAGTAATAAGAAGACATTACCGGAACAAATTGAACAGGTAAAAGAGAATTCAAGGATGATCTTATGTCTAAAAATGAAATTAATACGAATATCAATATTAAAGATCTCAATCTCTGGTACGGTGAAAAACACGCACTTAAAGACATTTCACTTGACATACCGGAGAAAAGCGTTACTGCATTGATAGGTCCTTCAGGCTGTGGAAAATCAACATTCCTCAGATGCCTGAACCGCATGAACGACCTGGTAAAATCATGCAGGATAGAGGGGGAGGTACTTGTTGATGATGAGAACATCTATGAAAAGGATGTAGATGTCGTTGACCTGAGGAAAAAGGTCGGAATGGTCTTCCAGAAGCCAAACCCTTTCCCCATGTCCATCTATGATAATATTGCATATGGTCCGAAGATACATGGCTGTTCAAAATATGAGACCAATGAAAGGGTACACAAGGCACTCGAAGATGCTGCCCTTATGGGAGAGGTTCAGGAAAGACTTGGAGACCAGGCATTTTCACTTAGTGGGGGACAACAGCAAAGATTGTGCATTGCAAGAACACTTGCTGTCAAACCTGAAATAATCCTGTTCGACGAACCATGCAGTGCTCTTGACCCCATATCCACTTCCAAGATAGAGGACCTTATCCTTGAGCTTAAAAAAGATTACACTATTGTGATCGTAACACACAATATGCAACAGGCAGCTCGTATTTCTGACCATACTGCCTTTTTCCTTCTCGGGGAACTGATCGAGTTTGGGAAAACAAAGAATATATTTGAGAATCCACAGGTAAAGAGTACAGAGGATTATATTACAGGAAGGTTCGGGTGATCTTATGGTGAGAGAAAGATACATTGAAAGGCTTGATTACTTAAAATCAGAGATAGAAGAGATGGGGAAGGTATCCGGGGAAATGCTGGCCAATTCAATACAGGCCCTGGAAACCCTTGATATTGAGCTCTCAGAAAAGGTCATTGAAATGGATACAGCCGTTGATAATTACGAGTATAACGTTGAAAAGTCTACAGCACACCTGTTAGCCCTTCAGCAGCCAATGGCCGGTGACCTCCGCCTGATCACAGCCTCGTACAAGATCGCAATAGACCTTGAGAGAATGAGTGATTTTGCGGTCAATATTGCAGAGATCGTCAAGAAGATCGAAGGAGAACATGCCATTCCATTATCTGAAATAACTACCATTGCATCTATCACCCAGAATATGCTCAGTAATTCTATCAAAGCATATTCGGAAGCAGATGCCGAACTTGCAAAAGTGACTGCAGCAGAGGATGATAATGTTGACAAATTATTTTATTCCACATGGGAAAAGCTGGTTAAAATGATGATAGATGATGCGACGCTTATTCCAAATGCTGTGGATCTGATATTTGTTCTCAGGTATCTGGAACGCATTGCAGACCACGCATGTAACATCTGTGAAAGTGTTGTCTATATGGTAACGAACCAGAGACTAAATTTGAACTGAAAACTGATAAGGTTCTTTGAACCTTATCGAACATCATTTTTTCTTTTCTTTTCTTTTTCTGATTTGTTGGCATCTCATAGACCTATGGGAGTAAGGAAAGTTACTGAAGAGTTTAATTCTGTTATGAACGGCAAGGTTGAGTACAGGAAAAAGAATTCAACATGGAGTGCTGTCCTGTTACTCAAGGCAAGGGGGTTAAGCCATCATCTTGTAGGGAAGAGGAAAACGATTGAGTTTAGTAAGCCTTCCTATAAAATTGAAAGACATGATTCAGATGATATGAGGAAGAAAATCCTCGATATGACTTATACTGAGTGGAAGAGTGCGACAAGAAAGTTAAACCATGAATTGCGGAAACGCTGTCCTTTCCATTTGGGATAATCCTACTATGACATGCGTTGATGGTAACGTCAGGGTGTGAAGCTCATAGGACAATATGGAG
>NZ_CAAGTW010000012.1:0-31874 GCF_900774285.1 Methanococcoides sp. NM1 | reverse complement strand
TAATTCAACTTTAGGAGTATGTCTGGAGTTGGAGGTTTGAATTGACATATGGCGGCGAATTCGCCGCATATATAGCTATCGAGTAACATTATTTCATACGGATACTAAAATTAGTGAAGTACTGAATTTGTCATCAGCAGCACTTGCAAAAGCTACTGACAAAAAGGAAACTAATAATACAAGCATTAAAATTTTACCAATTTCTTTTCTCTTTAGCATTTCATGGCCCCCAATAATTTATTTGAATTAACTCTAAATTTGGCTGGATAGGCATCAACATCCACAAAGCGTGCGATGTTTGAAGTATCCTTACTTCGTAAAATAGCGAATACTGTCAACCTTGGGATATAACTTCTCCAGCGCTGGATTCTTCTCCATATCCTGAAATAAAATAGACAGGATTATCAGGAACAATAGGGGGCAGTGAATGCCTTTTGAACATACTCTTCATTTATTAACACTCATCCTAGAATTTCTATCCTTTTACCCCAAAATACGAGATTATTGTATTTTTTGTTTGTTAATATATTTTTGGTTCTCATTAACATCGAGTGGGTAATTTTAACGTCCTGCAAGCAAATATTCGCAATTATAGATAATCTCCCTGTACAATCCTTTAATTGTGATGTGGTATTTTTGCTCATTCGATTGCGATTTGCATTCGTTCTTTGAATTCCATGACGCATGAAAGGTAGATGTGAATAAATTTAGTTACCCACACGATGTTGAAGAGATCCATATTTTTTTAAGAAAGCTGCAATTAATGAAAAAATCAATGTGAGGATTAGGATGAGTAAACTAAAGTCATCTTTGAACCACTCCATATAGGCATTATAGAATGCGGTTACAAAGGTTATAGTTATAAAAAAATAAAACATTACATTAGCTAATTCTGTATTCATTCGAATTCCTCGTATTAATCTATGTTAAATTTAAAAATATATAAAAGGAGAAGACAACTTCCCCTTTCAAACGTAAAAATAATCGACTTCAACATGCATCGGACTTAATGGGTTTAGAGTCAAGAAAAAATCGAGATATATGTCATGTGTGTCAACTTCAGCATACTCAGCTATTGCATAACCAACTGCGACAGCGATGGCAGACAATGCAGCTGCCTGAGCTAGACCAAAATATGCCAATATTCCAGTAAGAATAGCACCTGTTGCTAGAATATCTGCATACTGAACATCATCATAAATTAAAGTGGAACCCCACGGTGCAGTGCTCGGTACATCAATCTTAGATGAGCTAAGCAGGCTAACAGATTGTTCTCCACTTATATATGTCCCCATTTCTTCGTCTATATTAACGATTTGTTCTTTAGGAACCTCTCTAATTTCATTTGTCTTTTTTGTTTTACCATCAACTGTCATTACCTGATCAAATTGGTACAAAATATTTTCTTGATTCTCTCCAATCTTTGATGAATCTACGCGTAAGTCAAAATTGTTACCAATATATTCAATGTGCGTTGAACCATCTGGTTTTATTATTCCTGAAAATGTTCCTTTTGTTTTTAGCATTTTGAGTTTATCATCTACTTTTTTCTCAACATCGATCTTGAAGTCACCGTTATAGTGGATCTCATCTCCAACCTTTTCATAACTGGTCATTTTGACATTAAAATCGTTAACAGAAATTCCATTAGATTCCAGCATTTGCTCTTGCCAAGTAATTTCGGCTTTTGCACTTGCAGCAGGCACAAATGCTAAGCTAACAACTAAAAGTGCCATAAACATGGCACTCATTCTCACCTTTTCATGTGTTTTCATGTATTTACCTCTTTGATTCATTTACCCCCAGAGGCAAAGCTACGCTTATATAGTACAAACAACAAAACTTAACCTTGCCTTCGGGCACGGGGTTTCAGTTATTCCGTCAAGACTGGCTGAACTCCCCTAACATCGTTATGATGTTGCATTATGTTCTAACTAAGTCACATTATAAATATAATCTGACCATATCATCGAACTGAAAGTGAACAGTTGAATACACAGGGAGATCCTATTTTTTCAAAAAGATGTGGCAGAAATCAGCAGACTTGCCCGACATCCTACTTTGAACCCGATCAACAATAAGCCACATCGAATTACAAAAACAGAACTCACTTCACCAAACGATCCTTGGCATCCCGGACCGCGTCCAGAAGATCCAGACGTCCAATCCTCTCAAGGCGCTCGTAGATCAGCTCCCAGGCACAATCCTTCTCAGGATCAACCTCACATTTGCCATCCATGGAACCACCGCAGGGACCATTAAGCAATTCCTTGGGACACTGGGCTGTGGGACAGACACCACCGAATTCGGCGATCGTGCATTGACCGCACATGGCACATAAATGATGTATGATCCTGTCCCCTGCCATGGCACCCAGGGAGTCGGTGTTGTTGGCAGGATAAACATCAACGTCCACAAAGCGTGCGATGTTCGATGTTCCGCTTCCGCATGCCATGACAAGCACTGCATCGGCATCCTTTATGTCAGGTGCAAGTTCCTCAAGGTATTCACGTGAACGAACGCTGCATGCAGCCTTTGCAACGATTCCACCGATTACGTTTACTCCAGCCTCTTTAAGGTTAGAGGACATTTCCTCGACCTCAGGTTCTCCCCCGACATGCTGCTTGGCAGCGCATACACTGCAACCTATAATAAAAACGGACTCTTTGTCCATCAGCATCCCAAGGATCTCGCTAAAGGGTTTAGAAGATGAGATTATCATGATTACCTCAGATAGCAGTATTCCACATCAGATTCCTGTTTTAGTGCATCTTTGATCATCTTTGATACCAGTGGAAGGTTCCTTGCCTGGCATTCAAGCTTATCGGCAAGTTTTCTGACCTGAAGCAATGTGCCCATTACAATGACATCGGTCTTCTCGGTCTCATGTGAAACCGCATCACGTTCAAGCGCTGCATCCCCGCCGCGTGCCAGTATCTCCTGCTTTATTATCAGGGCTTCAGTGGTAGTAATGTTACTGACGCGTAGTACACGGTTCACAGTCTTGTCTTTCATAATTGTAGAACCCGTGCCAGTCACACCGATATTTCGCATTGCAAGAGCTGCATCATCAGGATCGGATATGTCCAGCACACTGACCTCAAAGCCATTCTCTTCCACGACCGGCTGCCTGCTGCGTATGGCGCCTGCGATCCTTACAACATCAGATGTCTCTGCAACGTCATGGGTACGGATGATATGTGCACCCTTCTGAACAACGATCGCTGCTGCCGCCAGACTGCCATACAGGCGCTCGGTTGCAGGCTTGTTAAGCAGGTCCCCGATGAATGACTTGCGGGAGATGGCTGCAAGAAGCGGTTTTTCGAACACTTTCAGCCGCTCGAACTGGTCGATGGTCTCAAGGTCGTACATCGGAAGTTTTTCAGGCACCCATTTACCGATGGCAGGGTCCAGAATAAGCTGGTCAGTATCAATTCCACGCTCTTCCGAGCGCTTCAGGATGTCGTTAAGGGAACGCATGATCGCATCCATTCCTATCGGATCGCCGGGTAGCTTTTCCGCTGCCATGACAACGGCCGGACAGCCGTGATCGGCAACAACTTCCAGCATACCGCCATCTATTGCAAAACCTGCCACATCGTTGACAACGTCAGCGCCTTTTTCCAGCGCTTTCTCTGCAATATCCGCAAACATCGTATCCACAGAGATCACAGCATCCACGTTGTCCTTCAGAAGCTTCAGAGCAGGTAAAAGGCGGCTGCATTCCTCCTGTTTTGTGATTGGGTTTGCCAGCGGCCAAGTTGATCGGGCACCCAGGTCAATGATGGTGGCTCCATCGTCAACCATCTTATAAGCAACATCAAGAACTGAATCCGCGTCAACCACAGACCCCTTGTAAAAAGATTCGCGGCTCAGGTTTATAACACCCATTAAGCGCACCGGGTGCTCATCGCCCACTTTCAAGCCACATATGTCAACGTCAACAACCATGTATAACCAGTGATTATGAGTTTTTATTGATTATATATAATACGATTGAAAAGAAAATGTGCAGACTGCCTTTAAGCAGTCTTCTGTGCCGCCATCAGGACATGCTGCATGAGTATGGAAATGGTCATCGGACCAACCCCGCCTGGCACCGGAGTGACCAGAGCAGCTTTCTTGATGACGTTCTCAAAGTCAACGTCTCCGTAGACCTTACCGTTCTCTTCCGTGATACCAACATCAAAGATCACAGCACCTTCCTTTACCATGTCTTCCTTGATGAGATGCTTCACACCTGTGGCGACCACGAGGATGTCTGCCTCCTTCGTGAACTTTGAGGTATCCTCGGTGAACACATGGCAGACGGAAACAGTGGCGTTCCTGTTCACAAGCATTGCTGCCATGGGTTTCCCCACAACATTGCTGTGACCTACGATCACTGCGTGCTTGCCCTGTATGTCAATATTGTATTCCTCAAGTGCGCGAATGACACCCTTTGGAGTACATGGCACAAGTTCCTCGATACCAATGAGAAGCTGGCCCATGTTGAAAGGATGGAAACCATCCGCATCCTTTGCAGGGTCTATGGCATTCATTGCTTCCTGTTCATTGAGATGTCCGGGAAGCGGAAGCTGCAGGAGAATACCATGAATATCCTCCCTTGAGTTCAATGTACTGATAATGTCAAGAAGTTCTTCCTGGGTCGTGGACTCAGGAAGCGGGTGATCCTCTGCATAAACACCTACGCGGTCACATGCTTTGTGTTTTAACCTCACATACATCTTTGAGGCGGGGTCATCGCCAACAAGAATGGTAGCCAGCCCCGGAGTTATTCCTTTTTCGCTTTTGAGCTTTTCAACTCCGGCCTTAACCTCTGCTTCCACTTTCTTTGCGACAGCTCTTCCATCAATGATCTTGGTCTGGTCATCGTTAGGCATTACAGATCCACCTTTGTGTTAATTTATTTCAAGTGCTCGTATATCGGGAAACGGCTGGACAGTTCCTGCACATCCGCATTGACTGCTTCAAGAACTGTATCGTTGTCCTTGTTGTTAAGGATAGTCTCGAAGAAATCAGCGATCTCCACCATCTCAGCTTCCTTCATTCCACGGGTTGTTGAAGCAGGAGTTCCTGCCCTCAGTCCGCTGGTTATGAAAGGACCTCTGGTCTCGAATGGGATAGTGTTCTTGTTGATCACAATACCTGCCTTGCTCATGACGACCTCTGCATCCTTTCCGGTGATGTCGTACTTGTTGAGGTTCAAAAGCATGAGGTGGTTGTCGGTACCTTCGGAGACGATATCAAAGCCTCTTTCCTGGAGTGCTGCACAAAGTGCTTTTGCATTCTTTATGGTCTGTTCCTGGTCCTTCTTGAAAGCCTCGCTCTGTGCTTCCTTGAATGCAACTGCCTTTGCAGCAATGATGTGCATAAGAGGACCGCCCTGGATTCCCGGGAAAACTGCCTTGTCAATGCCTTTTGCATATTCTTCCTTGCACATTACCATTCCACCTCTTGGACCGCGAAGGGTCTTGTGTGTGGTAGTTGTCACAAAATCAGCATGTGGGAATGGGTTTGGGTGAACACCGGCAGCGATCAGACCTGCGATGTGTGCAACATCTGCAAGCAGGTATGCTCCGACAGCATCTGCAATTTCCCTGAAGCGCTTGAAATCAATGGTTCTGGAGTATGCGGAAGCTCCCACAACGATCATCTGTGGCTTCTCTTCCTTTGCTATCTCCATAAGTGCATCGTAGTCAAGCATCTCATTCTCTTTGGAAACACCATATGGCACGATGTTGTAGAGCTGGCCGGAGAAGCTCACAGGACTTCCGTGGGAGAGGTGACCACCGTGAGAAAGGTCCATTGACATGATCTTGTCGCCTGGCTTAAGCACGGAGAAGTAAACGGCCATATTTGCGCCTGAGCCGGAATGTGGCTGGACGTTCACATGTTCTGCATTAAAGATCTCCTTTGCTCTCTCGATAGCAAGGGTCTCTGCAATATCAACAAATTCACAACCGCCATAATAGCGCTTTCCGGAATAACCTTCTGCGTACTTGTTGGTCATAATGCAACCCTGTGCTTCCATGACCGCACGGCTTGTGTAGTTCTCTGAAGCAATAAGGTTCAGCTTGTAATCCTGGCGCTCTGCCTCCAATTCCAATGCATTGGCAATTTCTGGGTCGATATCTGAGATATAAGACATAGTTTATCGTTCCTTTGATAGCTATCGTTTTAATTGATCAATTGATTATAAGATAGATACGATCCTGCCATCCACCTTCAATCTGTCTTCAGCGAACAGTTTTACGGCCTCAGGGTAGATCTTATGTTCCTGTTCCAGGATGCGGTCTGCAAGCATGTCCTCGGTATCACCTTCAAGCACGGGAACACATCTCTGGAGGATTATCGGTCCGGTATCCATTCCTTCATCAACGAAATGCACTGTACAGCCGGCCACCTTGACACCGTAATCAAATGCCTGTTTCTGTGCATGCAATCCCATGAAGGATGGTAAAAGTGCGGGATGGATGTTCATCATACGGTTCTTATAAGCTTCTATTACATCCTTGCCAATGATACGCATATATCCTGCAAGGACAACCAGCTGTGTATCATATTTCTCAAGCGTCCTAAGAACCTCTTTCTCATAGCCCTTCTTCCCACCAAATGCTGAAGGGTCTATGAATACCGCATCAATACCTTGATCGTTAGCTCTCTCAAGTGCATAGGCATCCCCTTTATCACTGACAACCACTTTGATAGCAGCATCCGGAATATAGCCATTTTCAATATTATCAATGATGGACTGCAGGTTCGAACCGCGTCCAGAGACAAGAACTGCAATATTGAGAGTCATTGCTCACCCATACGAGATTGCTATATATTAGAGTTTTGGACTTATATAGCCGGAAATGCAAGGATCATCCTTTTACAAAAATACCCAAAAAACAATTTGCAGAATAAAAAGTACATCCGATCAGTTTTCCTTTCTATGCCTGGTCCTCTCATTGATAAGGGTTTCAAGATCGTCCGCATCGGATAATGAATTAAGTTCGTCCCTTTCTATAAGTACAGTGTTCTCCACATACTCATACCTGCTCTTGCCTTCCACAATGAAAATAGATTGTGTCTGGACAACATCCGAGATACTGCTCATGAGGTGGGCTCGCTTTAGCATTGCATTGCTGTACTCGCTCACTCCTGTAAGGAAAGTGCTGGAATAATCCTTGGACACCGCCTTAAATGGTGCCTGGTTCGTTGAAAGGACATCATAGCCCAATGTATAGATAAAGTTCAGGATATTATCATTTGGAGGAGTGGTCCTCTCGGATTCTTCCCCCTTGGCACCTGGGGACTCCAGTTCTTTCTCAAAGCTACGCAGGATGTCAATGGATCTTGCAAGCGCAACATCAAGTATCTCCTCAAGATGTAATACGATGTCAATTGAAGCATCCATCTGCCCTTCTTCATATTTACTGATAGTACGACGGGACACTCCAAGCTCGGAAGCAAGCGCTCCCAGTGACATAGAGATATCCATTCTTGCGTTCTTCAGCACATCCCCGTCTATGGACACATACAGCCCACCGGGTGCTGCGGATACAAGCGGAGGAACACTCTCTACAAAATAATCATACAGCGTCTGGACATTCAACGCAGGTATATCATATCTCATATACACTACGCTATCCTCAAGCATCTGGTCACGGGTCTTTGCACCCACAAGTATCGGATAACCACCAAGATACTCTGCCAGAGCTATCATTTCCCGGGCAGTCTCTTCGTTCAGACCGTCAATGTTGTATAAGACCTTACAGAATAGGAGCGTATTATCCTGACGTGCAGCAAGATCGAAGCTCCGAGGCCTGATATTGCATCGATTTGAAACCGTGAAATCAGCGCGTTCCAATACCTCAATGATCTGATGTATCAGAAGATCCTTGGTCATGACGATAAATCATTGTTTGCACATCTATATAAAGGTATTTGTTAGTATATAAACGAACACGGAACAAGAGAACATGATCATAGCTATAGATGATACCGATTCCAGAGAGGGGATGTGCACTACATACCTGTGTGCAATGCTGATGGATGAGCTAAAAGAGTACGGTGACATCATAGACAGCCCGATACTCATACGCCTCAATCCGACAATACCCTACAAGACTCGCGGAAATGCATCTACAGCGTTTGAAATTGATACAAGGGAACCGGAAAAGGTCATGGAACATGTGATCTCAAGAGTTGAAGAGCTGGCAGAACTGCAAAGCGACATGACAAACCCGGGGATCGTATTCATACCCGAAGGTGAACAGGAAAAGGTAAAGGAAGCACTCGGGAACTTCTTCAGGCAGGCTGTACGCGAAGTGCTGGAAATAGAGGATGCAAAGAACCTTATTTCAGAACTTGGCCTGCCATCAAAGGGATTGAAGAATGGAAGAGGTCTTATCGGTGCACTTGCTGCCTGTGGTGCTATGCTCAATCCCGGATGGGATCACACTTACGAATATCTTGCATACAGGGAAAAGGACGCGTGGGGAACGCCAAGAGAGGTCGATGAGGAAAGTGTAAGAAAAGCAGACCTGGAAACATATCCGGACACGTGGGATACTGTGGACTGTGCGAACGACCTTGTGGTCTGTGTCCCGCATGCAGGAGACCCTGTGCTTTTCGGCATCCGTGGCAACAGCATCGATGTGGTCACAAGAACCTCCCGGATGATAAGCTCCGAACCTGTAGAACGCTACATGGTCTACCGGACAGACCAGGGAACAGACCTTCATCTTATACCTGTAGAAAAGATCGCGGATATCAGGGACCTGCATTCCTACACTATCGAAGTGACAGTGGCAACCGATCCACAGACCATCAGGGGAGGACATACCATATTCTCCATCCGGGATGATTCAGGAGATGAGATGGACTGTGCTGCTTATGAACCTACCAAGAACTTCAGGGAACTTGCCCGCAAGTTCATCCCGGGAGACAGGATCGTATTCTCAGGTAGTGTTAAGAACAGTACGCTGAATATCGAAAAAATAAAGATAATATCCCTTGCAGAAAAATATGAATCTGTTAACCCTTCGTGCCCGGAATGTGGCAAGAATATGAAATCCGCAGGCAAGGGGCAGGGTTATCGCTGTAAAAAGTGCGGAACGTCTGCCGATTCTGCTGAACGTATAGAAGTAGAAAGAGATATTGAGACGGGAACATATGAGGTCCCGCCATGCGCACGCCGACATCTTGCAATGCCTCTTGTACGCTGTATGAAAGAAGATGGGAAGATATTCCCATCAAGATGATCGTTCAGTCTTCCCGAAGCTCATCGAGATCCGCTATCGGAGGAGTTGTCCGTTTATGTATGTTGGCCCTTAAGCGCCTCAGCAGTGAATCGATGTCCTCCATGGGAACTCCAAGCCTTGCACTCACACGTTCATGACCTTCACCTGCAAGTATAGGTTCCAGGACCTTGTCAATGGTCTCATAGGGAACACCCAGGTCTTCCTCGTCAGTCTGCCCTTCCCACAGTCCTGCAGAAGGTGCTTTGTTGAGGATGCTTTCAGGCAGACCAAGCATCTTTGACATTTCCCTGACCTCGGTCTTGTACAGGTCACCTATAGGTTCAAGGTCAACACCGCCATCGCCGTATTTTGTGAAGTAGCCCAGAAGGATCTCGGTCTTGTTGCCGGTACCCATCACGACCCTGCCAAGCATATTAGCATAGTAGTAAAGGACAGACATCCTTATTCTTGCTTTCAGGTTCCCGTCAACAGGAGCTGTGGCTTCAGAAATGACAGGCATTATACTCTTGTAAGAACCAAGGATATCAGAGATAGGTATCATCTTGAGATCGATACCCAGTCTCTCTGCGACCTCTTTTGCATCATTTACTTCGGATTCGGGGGTTGTGTTCTCCGGCATATGGATACCCAGTACATTCTCAGCACCCAGCGCTTCAACTGCAAGATATGCCACAAGTGCTGAATCAATGCCACCGCTGATTCCCACAACAGCTCCGGGTATCCCTGCTTCACCCAGCTTTGTCCCGATAAAATCCACAATAATATCCTTCGCTTTTTCCATGTCCATGCTATCAAGTTCCATTTGATGATATAATAGGAGCTCCATATTTAGATTTCATGTTCAAATACACTGTATATGACATAACCTTTAATACAGTGGTCACAGAAATTATTCTAAATATATTGTAGGTGCTATAATGAATCTGATGCGATCTGAGATATTGGGACTTGATAAGATATTGAAGGGAGGATTCCCGAGACCTTCTGCCATACTAATAGCAGGTCCGGCGGGTTCTGGAAAAACCACAATTGCAATGCAGTCGGTCTTTACTGCCTCCGAGAAAAAGGAGGTGTGTATGTATGTCACATCATTGAACGAGCCTATTGCAATGGTCAACAACTTCATGTCAAAGCTCAGTTTTTACAATATTTCCCTGCTGTCCACCGGCAACATGAACTACATACCGATCGGTACCGAAACTCTTGACAAAGGTATCTATTCGTTCATGTGGAACCTCGAGGAATCCATCGAGAAGATAAAGCCGGACCGGATTGTCATTGACCCGATAACTGCAATCGGAAGCACGCTTGACAAGGAAGCAAAACGCAGGTTCTATTACGACCTGTTCCTGCGCATGAAAAAATGGGATGCCCTGGTGATCGCGACCGGAGAGTTCACAAAAGAAGAACTTATGACAAGTGACCTGAGCCATGTTTCCGATGGTGTCATTTACCTGTCCGATGATGAGGTTAACAAACGCCGGGTGCGCCACCTTGAGATACTTAAACTGAGAGGTCAGGGGTACAGGACTGGCAAACATCCATTTACAATAACAGATGAAGGCGTAATACTCCACAAGCAGGAACTGCCTGAACCGGACATGCCATATTCCACGAACCGTGTTTCAACGGGTGTTGCCGGGCTTGACACTATGACAGAGGGAGGAGTTTTCGAAGGCTCCACAATGCTCATATCCGGTAGCTGTGGTACCGGTAAGACCACCATCGGAACCCAGTTCATTGCAGAAGGGGCAAGCTCCGGTGAAAAAGGCATGATCGTTTCCTTTGTCGAATCCGATAAACAGACGATCAACAATGCAAGATCTATCGGACATGGCATCAGCGGCCATATTGCTTCCGGACTCGTCAGGGTTCTTTACACCAACCCTTCCGATCTTGAAGCAGGAGAACATGCTATCAAACTCCGGTCAATGATAAAGGAAATGGATATCAAACGTATTTTTGTGGATGACATCCATGTATTCAACGACCTTATGACTCCTTTTGATGCAAAGGACCACATCAAGCTCCTTGCAGATATCTTCAGATCGAACGGTATCACAGCAATGTTTGCACAAAGAACAGATGTGAACGAAACGATGCGGGATATAAACGACTATGGAATGGATTCCTCTGTCCTGCTTTCCCTGAGAGAAGAGGAAGCAAAGACCGAAAAGACAATTACCGTACTCAAAATGCGTGGAAGTGCACACGATACCGGCATAAGGCAATTCGAGGTCAGAAGTTCCGGAGTTGACATCATATTGCCATCCTCCCAATGAAGGGGGGATGCATAGTTATAAGCCTGATGAGAAATATCAAAATATGAACACAGGCTTGGACTAAACAAATATGAAATTCTATATTACGGACTCCGCAGTTTTTATTTATGGCTATGATGGCAACCCTTCACAATTCATAACAGTACCTACTGTCAGGAATGAGATGAAGAGCCAGGAAGCCCTTATGCGATTTGAGATCGCGTGCGAGACGGGTACCCGGGTAGAACAACCTGACCCTGACATCAGGAAAAAGGTGATTTCGCTTGCGAAAGAGACACGTGACGTCGAAGAGCTTTCGGATACAGACATCGATATCCTCGCAAAGGCATTTGAATATAAAGAGGAGTCAATTCTGCTAACTGACGATTATGCTGTACAGAACGTAGCCTCAGTTCTTGGTATTGAATTCAAGCCCATTGCTCAGAAGAAGATACGTGACGTCCTTGTATGGGGAAAGAAGTGCACTGCCTGCAGGCGTAAGTTCGATGAAGGCGATGTATGCCCTGTTTGTGGATCGCCATTGAAGAAGGTCAGGAAAAGAAAACTATAACCGTAGATATGACCTATAACAAGGTGAAAGAAAGAGAATACAATATTTCTAATTGAGATTAAAGCTGGGATAATATGAATAATATAGAAGAAATGATCCAGAAAGCAGTTGAATTGCAAGCTAACGGCCTTGTCACAGGTCAGATAGCAAACGAGCTCAACGTATCCCGGGAAACCGTCACATGGCTTTTGACACGTTCAAAGAAGGACGTCGTTGCTCCTGCACCAAAGGACATCTCCGTGAACTGGAGCAATATCGGGCAGAGTTCTTTCAGGCTCAAGTGTGTATCACAGGCACTCTGTGATATGGTTGCAGAGTCACTGGAGAAGACCGATCAGATAGCTGACCTCGTGATAGGAATTGGGCTTAGCGGAATACCTATCGCTACAATAATGTCAGATGAACTTGGACTTGAGTTCGCCATTTTCCACGATTATGATGACCAGAAAGAAAAGAGTCGTCAGAGGGGTATCTTTAGCAGGAACTTCGCCGATGTCAGGGGAAAGAACTGCATTATCGTGGATGATGTCGTCTCATCCGGTGCTACTATCACAGACGTGGTGGAACAACTTCGCGATGTCGGTGCGAATCCTGTTGCCATAGCTGTAATTCTGGACAAGATGAATTCAGATTTGATCGCCAATGTCCCTATGAGCTCACTGGTACGTATCACACGTGTAGACTGAAAGGGGAAGATCCCCTTTTAATTCTTTAAAGAAACTTTTTAGAATAATTAATGAGGGAGAGGTTTCACTCCACTCCCACAGAACCGATCTTTTCTACCAGTTTGGAGAGTACCTCAGAACGCATTCCTTCTACGAACTTGATACTTCCAACCACAAGGTGTCCGCCACCGTTAACGCCGGCACCTACGATCTCCTCATGAAGCTCGCGGACCATCTGCGGGATGTTCATAAGAACACCTTTTGAGCGGATCACAGCAAAATCAGGACCGTATCCGATAGTGATAACCGGACGTCCTTCAAGTTTCTGGCACATGCGATCATGCACTTCGCCTGAAGTCTTACCTGGTGCAGGGAAAGTGAACTTATGTGCATAGTTCTCAACGTCCAGAACATTCAGGACTGCACCGTTTGGCAGGTCCTGGGATTTGACGTTCGGCATGCATGCGGTCAACTGCTCATCGATCATGGCATTTGCCTGTTCACAGAGCAAATTCACAATCTTCTTATGCCTGGTCTTATCGCCAAGGTCCATGAGGTCATCCACAATGCCTCTGCCACTACTGAATTTGAGCCAGTATGCTTCAAAGTCAAGCGCCAGTGCAATGTTCTTGAGATCTTCCAGGGAATATTTGTCAGCAACCAGCTGTTTATAAGCCTCTGCTTCTTCTGCTTCGGAGCGGTCACCCACTGCAGCAATTGCCGGAAGGTGCTTGATCTCATCCGTCACATCAGGATTAATCATACGTGCAACTTCTGTTGCAAGCATTCCGGCGGTCATTCCGAAATCCCCGCCAACATGTGCAGGGTTCACGTGACCTAGCAGGTACTGGTCAACGATCTCATCCGGATGATGGTGGTCCACGACGACCATGTCTATGCCATAGACCTGTGCCTGTCTCATGGCTGGTACGTCCTCTTCTGTGGAACCATTGTCCACCATGACAACCAGTGGAAGCTTCTGCCCATGTCTGGCAGCATCTTCAAGCGCATAGGATATGTCCTTGGTAACATCCGGCATTTCGTAGAAGGGGGCTTTTGATGGTGCACGCTTGTAATAATGGTATTCTGCATCAGGTCCGTTTATCTCCCTGATCATCGGGAGGATAGCCCTCTCGATGGCTACTGCTGCAGTCATTCCGTCAGCATCAGCATGGTGGCGCAGAAGGATCGGTTTTGACCTCATTATAGCCTTCTTGATCTGCTTGGTCACCTGACGCATTGCAGGCCTGAGCTTTTCAAGTATCTCGCTTTCTACAAGGAATTCGATCTCTGCGGGTTCAGCCCTTTTGTCAAGCACTTCATCGATCCGCTTTTTGACAGCCTCCTCCTTTGCACCGGAGAGACGTTTCATGCTCTTGACCTCTACCTGGAGCCTGTCAGCACGGGATGTTACTTCGCCTGTACCGGTTATTATCATGTCGGAATCGATCTCCGGATAGGCCCGCTCTCCTGCACGCTCAAAAGCTGCACAAGAGATGAGACCTTCCTCATCAGATATCGTAAATATAGTAGGACCACCGGTCTGTTTGACCTGTATGACCTCTCCCTCGATCTTGATAAGTTTACCAATGAACTTATCGAGCTCTATGGACTTCCTGATAGGTATTTCCTTTTCAACTTCCACTATGTTGAAATCCTTGACCTGCCTTGGGATCAGGTCCATCTTACCATCACGGCGAACCTCTTTCACCTCAACGATAACAGTAGCTCCTGCCTCGAGGGGGGTACTAAGGTTGCTTGAGTGTATCAGACCACGAAGATTGGAATTCAGATCTACGAAAACACCGAAGTTCGCAAGGTTGTTCACCGTAGCACGGTACATTTTCCCGACTTCAAGCTCATCCTGATTGCAGGAATTGTCCAGCACATGAACAATATCTACCTTACCACAGGTACTGCAAGCTTCCTTTCCATTGATCGGACCATCGATGGGTTTTCCGCAGATATCACATTTATAGAAGGCACCTTTGCCGTTGCATGCTGTGCATGTTTTTCTTACTTCAACTTCCCCGCTTCCACCGCATTTCGGGCAAACTGAACCATCTTTCAAAAAACTGTTCACGTCCTTTTGTGAAAGGCTCATGAGGTTAACAGACTTTGATTTTCCCGCGCCTTTACATTCAGGACATTTCTCAGTGGAGAGAACTTCATATCCTTTTCCTCCACATTCAGTACACTCTTCTCTCATTGTATCAAGTCTTAATTGTTTATGTTAGATTTAATGTCTTTGCTTATACGAAGACTGCCACAAGCAATAGTTTTTTATTAGAACTTCTTCCATATAAATTGGGGGAGGTTACCATGATAGAAGAATACATAATACCTATACTTGTAATTGGAGTTATCATCTTATCTCAAGCGCTCAAGATGGTCAAAGAATACGAAAGAGTCGTTATTTTCAGACTGGGACGACTTAGTGGAGTAAAGGGACCAGGACTTTTCCTTATCATCCCTATCATCGATTCAGTGGTGAAGATTGACCTGCGAGTTGTAACTATTGACGTTCCAAAACAGGCAGTTATCACAAAAGATAATGTCACTGTTGCTGTTGATGCAGTTGTTTACTATAAGGTCCTCGAACCTGATGCAGCAGTTACAGAGGTGGAAAACTACAAGTTCGCAACTGCAATGCTTTCCCAGACGAGCCTCAGGGACGTTATCGGACAGATCGAACTTGATGAACTCCTTTCTGAACGTGAGACCATTAATAAGGACATCCAGGAGTTGCTCGACGTTTCCACAGACCCATGGGGTATTAAGGTCACAGGCGTTACTCTCAGGGATGTAAGCATTGATGAAACCATGCTTCGTGCAATTGCAAAGCAGGCAGAAGCCGAAAGGGAAAAGCGTGCACGTATAATCCTTTCCGAAGGTGAGTTCCTGGCTGCACAAAAGATGAAAGATGCTGCACAGCTCTATCAGGAAGTACCTGCATCTCTCAAACTGAGGGAACTGCAGACCATTGCCGAAGTTGCACGTGAAAAGAACCTCATCGTAGTAACAAGTTCAACGGATACTGGTGAGATCGCTGCACTTTCCAGAGCATTCAGTAAGAAATAAACACTTAAGAAGGTGATAAAATGTTGAAAAAGCCATCACCTCTTATTCCTTTTCTATTTTTAGCATTGATATTGTTGCTAAGCCCTGCCTGCGCTTCCGCAGAAGAGAAAGTTCTGGTACTGGAGATATCCGATTCGATCACACCGGTTTCTGATGACCTTGTAGCCGATGCACTTTTGGTAGCACAACAGGAAGGATATGAAGCACTTGTTATAACCCTCAATACCCCGGGAGGCGGGGTCGATGAAACGCTCAGGATCATTGAAGCTATAGACCAGTCAGAAGTTCCGGTGATAGGCTATGTCTACCCCGGGGGAAAAGCATGGTCTGCAGGCACATTGATCCTTCTTGGGACTGACATTGCTGCAATGGCACCCTATACTGTCATTGGATCTGCCCAGCCGGTCACTGTTTCCACAGGAGGGATAGAACCTGTTGAGGATGACAAGATCGTGAACGCCCTTGTGGCACTTGCAAAAGAAAAAGCAAACCAGCATGGACGTAATGAGACCGCAGCGGAAAAGTTCATCACCGAGAACCTCAACCTCAATGCCGAGGATGCACTTGAAGCAGGGGTCATCGAATATGTGGCTACAGATGTCGAAGACCTCCTTGAACAGGTGGACGGGGAAACCATAAAGGGCAAGGAACTGAACACCAGTGGTGCTACCATCGATACTTATGTTCCATCTCTCAGGCTGAGCTTTATGGATATAATCTCAGACCCGATAATCTCATCACTACTGATAATGCTCGGAATATACGGTATTGTTATCGGTATTTCAAACCCCGGTGCAGGAGCGGAGATCTTTGGAGTAGTAGCTATTTCACTGGGACTTGTAGGAATGGGCTTTGATGTGAATATCGCAGCTATATTCCTGATAATCCTGGGGGTGATACTGTTCGTTCTCGAATTGCAGGCGCCTGGAATTGGCATATTTGGAATATCGGGACTTATCTGTTTGATAGCAGGAAGCATTTTCCTGGTACCAATGGATTTCCCGCGCTGGTATACACCTGCAGACGTACAGCAAATGATGATAATTGCGATCGTCACACCTACAATTGTGATGGGATTGCTGTTCGTATTTGTATTTTACAAAGTACTGGAGGTCAGGCATCGCAAGCCGGTTATCGGCGAAGACTTTGCCGGCGACCTTGCTGAAGCCATCGATAAGATCGATGCCGGTTCAAAAGGATTTGTCAGATACAAAGGAGAATACTGGAAAGCAAAATCAGAAGACGACCTGGAAGAAGGGGATACTGTAATGATCACCGACAAAAAAGGACCGCTCCTCCTTGTAAAAAAAGAATGAGCATTCAGAGGAAGTGAAACATCACTTCCCTTTTATCATTTCTATGACCTTTCTTTTTTTATCAATCGCTTCATTTGCAGCATTATCTACTGCACGCTTCATCTCTTCAAAGTCTCTTGGCTCTTTATCCCCTATCATCTTCTTGATAGGGGTGTAAGCCGATTCCCTGAAGCGTGGAGTGAAATCACAGACCTCGCCATCGATCGTTATCTCTGCGCCACTGCCTTCAACAACTTCTCCGATGATGTCGATCTCAACGCCTGCATCCCTGCCAGTCTTCATAATATCGTCTGCATATTCCCTTGGAGCGATAACAAGCAATGCATCAAGTGATACGCCAAGGTAGTCGATCTCCAGCTTTTCCAGCATATTGAGAACTTTCGGATTGACAAGCGGACGCATCTTCGACTCATCGAAAACAAGCTTGACACCAGCGGTTCTTGAGATCTCTTTTGCATCACCACGGATACCACCATTGGTCACATCGGTCATTGCATGCACATGCTTTGTCAGGCCGGATGCGATCAGAGCTTCGCATGCTTCAAGGAACTTGATGTTGATGGTCTCATCCACCACATCGTGCATCTCGTAGTAAAGAGCTGCAGTGGAAACAGTCCCTCCGCCTGCTCCCTCGCTCATAAGAATAACATCCCCCACCTGTGTCTGAATGCGGGCTGTAAGGTCTGTGGCCGTGCCCACTGCACCAACACCACCGGTCATACGCTCACCGATATCCATATCGCCGCCGATACGGAGAGTGCTTCCTGTGACAAGAGGGATGCCTGTAAGTTCGGACACCGTGGTAATTCCTGCAATATGATCAAAGATCTTGGCAACATCACCATCATCAGCAACATGGATATCAGACAGGAGCGCCACAGGACGGGAACCCATTACGTACACATCGCGCAGGGATGCACGGGCTACGTGGAAACCTGCAAGGAAAGGAAAATCACTAAGACGGGAATGGATCCCATCAATTGTAATAATTATATACCCATCCCCGGTCTCATTCAGTATAGCACCTGAATCGTCAAGATGGGATGTGTCAACCACTGCAGTGGTCTTTCCGATGACCTCAGCGAGCTTCTCATGTGCGTAGAAATCACCCAATCCGCGGGAACCTACACCAAATTCACCCATGCTCACACCGGAGATAGTGGATGTCAGTACATCACCTTCGACATTAAGTATGGCCTTTGCCTCTACAATAGCTGCTTTTGCAAGTGACCGGGCATGTTCGGGGGTTGTGTCCTTTATCTCAAGTATGCGTTCTGTCAGTTTGTCCTCAAGTTCAGGATCATTCTTTCGAAGTCCTTTTCTTGCATAGCCTTCTATATCCATTCGATCACTCCGGAGTATCAGCACATACCTACAAAATTCTCGAGCATCTTCAAGCCGATATCACCACTTTTTTCAGGATGGAACTGTGTTCCGATAACGTTGCCTGTGGAATTAACAACCGATGCAGCAAAATTCACGCCATACTCACATGAAGCAAGAGTGTGTGAAGCATCCGTATCCACATAATATGAATGTACAAAATAAACGAATGCACCATCTTCGATCCCTTCGTAGAAAGGATGGTCCTGCTCAATGGAAAGTGCGTTCCAACCCATGTGCGGGACCTTTAGTTCGCTGTGCGGGAAGCGGACGACCATGCCGGGAACAAGATCAAGTCCATCTGTAAGCCCGCCTTCTTCTGAATGGCTCATGAGCATCTGCTGGCCCAGACAAATACCAAGGACCGGCTTTCCGGATCCCACGTATTTGTGTATGCCATCAAGGAAAGGAACAATGTTCTTCATCGCATCGGAGAAAGCCCCGACACCCGGAAGAATGACACCATCAGCACTTTCGAGGTCTGCAGGTTCCTTTGATATGGTCACTTCTGCACCTGCGTGTTCCAGCCCTTTTTGGACACTGCGGAGGTTGCCAAGCCCATAGTCAATTATCACTATCTTTTTCATGGGAAGTACAGTACGGTTTTGGTACATCAATCTAACGAGATGGTGAAGTACAGTATATAATTATTGGCTTGATTATGAAAAATCAGATTTAGATTCCATTTTTACTTGAAAATACCTGCAAAAAAGATGAAAAGATATATTTGGATAATACATCCGCCAATTAACTTTTTTTATAATTCGGCTTCATCAGTAGAATCATTTTCAAAATCAGACAATGATTCTGTTGGTGCCATTACATCAATTACAGAAGGTATATTCATGTATAATATTGGGTTATGACGCCTTAAACTCTTTTCTACAATTGAAAAGCCTTTTTTTTGGTAAAACTCGACAGCTTCTTTTTCGGAATCTACAGTCATATATCGACAACCAACCAGTCTAGAAACCTCTAAAGCAATACCAAGAGCAGCGTTGAGCATATGTGTTCCCAAATCTCGACGTATAAATTTCTAATCAACTGCAAGACGTGCAAGCTTTACTGCCGGATACCTTTTGTGCTCGTAATTTGTCCATCGGTCACAGGCCCCAACATCTTTAACTTCAATTATATCTGTTGTTAATGTAAAGAATCCAACTAGTTTATTTTCATAATATGTGACATAAGTTGTACTAACTTTTTGTTCTTGGCTTTCAAGAGCATCATTTAATAAAAAATCATTTAAGTCGAGATCACTTGAAAAAAAAGAAGAGATATTGTGCCTTTCAGATAAAGGGTAAATAACAATATCATCCGGCGGTATAGAATGCGTCAAATTAGAACCTAATCCTACCAAACATAACTTTAGCGTCTTTGAACATTTTTATTTGTTCTTCTGAAGGCGTACGTTTTTCATTTTCCCAAAATTCTCTCGCATCCTTCCCCTCTAAGCACAACCCCAGCTCTATAGGTTTTGCCATGTAATTCCTCCTTTGCGCCACAAATTCCTGATTTATCTAAGAATTTACTCACTCTAGTATAACATCTCTAGCTAATACTATTTGAAATATACTATCAGCATATAAGCCTGTTGTGTCAATATATCTTGTTTTGTCTAATTTTGACCCGGGTTTGTCTTGCTTTGCATATTTCGTTACTTTATTAAACTTTAATCCTTTGCAACTTTGCTTAATGCGAGCATTACTCGATGAAAATCAACATACAGAAGCTTGAAATCAATAGTAAAATTGTACACAAGGCACTATCAAAAGTACATTAATCTAACGAGATGTTGAAGTACAGTATATAATTATTGGCTTGATTATGAAAAATAACATAGTTTATATTCGATTTTTACCTTTGGGAAACGCCTGAAAAGGCACAGATTACTATAGGTGATTGAATGAAAAACGCAAGAAAGATCTTTAATGATGAAAAAGCGATAGAGCTTCCGATCAATATCGTGGTCATGCTGGTCGTCGGGATGGTCGCACTGGCTGCACTGATAGCAATAATCCCGCCGCCCACAAAGAACATGGCCGTGAACATCGATGAAGCAGGCCTTCAGGGAAATATCCCAAGTGCAGGAAACACCATTGTGGTGGATGCGGTCACTGCACAAAACCCTCTGACAGTAATAGTTAAGATCACAGCCACAGACCCTGACGGGAATCCGGTCCGTGATGCAAATGTAGTTTTGCGAGGACTTGGTGGTGTAGCCACAAATACCACCGACATCAACGGTGAGACAACACTGGTAACAACTGCTGCACAGGTGGAAATGGGTGCTAACCAGAATGAAGGCACAATGGACCTTACGGTCGCAGCGAATGGTTTCTACGATTATGAGAAGAAAAATGCAGTGATGATCATCAAGACAAAGTGATCTCACTTTCCTTATTTTTGAAACATGAGACATAAGAACATTATTCAAGATGAAAAGGCAGCCATAGGCCTGCCAATACGCATGGTGGTCCTGACGATAATAGGAATGATCGGCTTTGCAGTGATCGTTTCAGCCATAGTCAACGCACCCACTGCACCAAGACCCATGTATGCAACTTCTAATGTGACGAGCATAACGTTGTCAGGAGAAAATACCAATTCCGGTCCAATTGAGATCATCGTCTCCAATTTTGACGGAGAAGCCATAGGCGGATGCAATGTTGTACTGAGAGATCCTTCCGGAACCGTTGCTTCCGGCGGCCTCACCGATAGCTCCGGCCAGATTCTGATGCAGCTTATGAACATCTCACTTCCGACCGGAAAACGCGAGGGTTATATAACCATCAAAACAATGGCTGATGGATATCTTGAACATAATGACGAGCATTTTGTGAAAGTTATCCGTGGATGAACAGTGCTCGATCAATCAATCAATCAATCAATCAATCAATCAATCAATCGATCAATCAATCAACCTTTCTGTTGACCACATAGAACTTGGCGAGAACAGCTACAGCGAGTGCTAACCCCAAACCCAGCGAAAAGTAAGGGGATCGGAGAATATCCCATCGGCCTGCAAAGATCAGTCCTCCTGTCAGAAGCAGGAGTGCTGCCCCCATAATGCCTGAAAGCTCCACAGGCATCTTGATAGAGCCGATGGTTATCCTGTTGCGGTCTTCGATCCGCATAAGTTTCTCATCCTGCGATACAAGTGATGTTTCAAGTTTGTCGGACAGCTTATCGAGATCCACACGAAGTGAGCCTTCCACCAGTGATCTTAGATCTTCAATTTCTGCTTTTAACTTGTCAATGCTCTCAATTGCAGCACGAACATCTTCGGACGCCTGTGGTTGATGTACCTCAAATACAGTACCTGCAACATCCTCAGCAGGCACTTCGACCGACAAACGTCTTTCAACCGCACGAAGCCGCTTCTCAAGGCTCCTGACACTCTGGTCAAAGGACTCGATCCTCCCCCGGACATCCTCTTTTGTAGTACCCCCACTCATAGAACTCACCAGCAAAGACCTTCGTAAACAATGTCCTCTTCGAGCTTTTCAGGATCGATCATCTTCCTGCCATCGATCACTACCTTGTTCTTCATACCGGCAAATTCAGAGTCGAGTTCCCTGAACTCATCCCATTCGGTCATTATCAGACATGCGATCGCACCTTTTAGTGCCTCTGCGGGACTATCACAGTACCTTATGTTTTCGATCAATGCCTTCATGTTGTCCGTTGCCATTGGGTCATATGCAGTCACATCAGCCCCAAGCTCCAGAAGTTTTCTTATAACAGGAATGGAACGTGACTCACGAATGTCATCCGTTTCGTTCTTGAAAGCCAGGCCCAGAACAGCCACTCGTTTCCCTTTAACATCTCCTGCATGCTTTTCAAGAAGCTCTACCATCTGCATCGGCTGCAGCTCGTTCACTTCAATAACGGATTCAAGGAGAGAAGGATAATAATCAATTCCCTTTGCTTTGCCGATAAGTGCACGCACATCCTTGGGGAAGCACGAACCACCAAAACCGGCACCTGAGTTCAGGAAATACTCAGATATACGGAAATCCGCACCTACAGCATTCATTACCTCATACGTATCGATTCCCAGACGCTTGCAGATATTACCGATCTCATTGGAAAACGAGATCTTTGTAGCAAGGAAAGAATTGTTCACGTACTTGATCATCTCAGCAGTACGAGGAGTGGTCCTTGTGACCTCGCAATCCAGATCCCGATACAACTCAGAAACAAGAGCCCCTGTTCTTTCATCAATGCTACCAATGACGATCTTATCAGGATTCATGAAATCATAAACAGCCTTGCCTTCTCTCAGGAACTCAGGGTTCATGGCAACACCGAAGTCCTTGCCTGCAACCTTGTCTGAATGTTCCTCAAGTAAAGGAAGAACTGTGTTTTCAGTCGTTTGTGGAACCACTGTACTTTTGACGACCACAATGTGGAAGCCGTCTTTTTTTGCCATTGCCATGCCAAGGCTCTTGCAGGCCGCACCCACAATTGACAGGTCAATATTACCATGCTCGTTGGAAGGGGTTCCCACGCAGATAAACGACACATCCGAGTTCTGTACAGCATAATCATAATCAGATGTTGCTATAAGGTTCTTCTCCGCATGTTTTGCCATCAGGTCCCCAAGACCTTCCTCCCAGATAGGAGGGATGCCATCATTGATCATTTGCACTTTTTTTTCGTCAATATCGATGCATATGACCTCATGCCCAAGTTCTGCAAAACACGCAGCTGTAACTGAACCAACATAACCTGATCCAATAATAGATACCTTCATAAAAATCACTCCTGTTTAATAAAGTTGTAGAGGATGTATATTATAATAATGGTTTTGCAACCAGACTACTCCTTTCAGTATAACCCTTTAACCATAGAAACGTATGCACATGGATGATTCTGGGGTCTAAAGTCTAAGATCAAAATAAAAAATAACTGATGTTTGCGGAGGAAATAAGCCCTCTGCAAACCCTTTTCTTTTAATGTCACAAAATTTTCACAAGGATCGGTTCCCCGTCATCCACAGCATCCATTATACTGTGAGCAATCGCAGAATTACTCCGGACCTTGACATCGCCATGACGACCAACTGTTGCAGTGAAAAGGTAACTTTCACCTGCATATATCTCGACATCCTGTGAAGCTATCTCAGGAACGTTCAGGATCACATGTTTCTTTGTGTGCTCGACAGTAGGACGATAGGAGCTTCCTGAGAATCGGTCCTCATCCTTGTTCTTGCGGCCTTGCTCTTTAAGCTCACGTACATCAATATGGACACCTACGATCTTCTCGATCTCATTAATTACCGCACCACTTTTGCCGATCACCTTCGAGATCTCCTTCTCGAAAACCTTTACGACAGCACTTGTGTCGGAGACCATCTCTACCTCAACAGGACCGCTGGTATAGCGCTGGACAACATCCCTTATCTCACCTTCCGCAAGACCCCAGACCGGTTTCCTGCCTGTTGATTTGGATGTCGGCATGACGACGACCTGCTCGCCGAAGGTGTATATCTCAAATTCAGGAGTTGAGGTCTCAAAGTCAGAAACAACGATAACAGGTCTTGCAAGATCATTTTCCATCATTCCGGATGGCACTTTCACGGTGAACTCAAGGGTCTGGACCTGGGCAACCTCTCCTTTGTCAATAAAGATGACAGTATCAACGACCTGTGGAATAACACCGAGCTCCACCCTGCCAAGGAGCCTCTGTACAGCATCGATCGCACGGTTGGCGTGCACAACACCGATCATGCCGACACCCGCAAGTCTCATGTCCGCAAATATCTCGAAATCACGGGTCTTTCGCACTTCATCGTAGATAGTATAGTCAGGTCTTACAAGCAACAGCACATCTGCTGTCTTTTCCATGCTTCCTTCAAGAGGAGCATATTGTGTGATCTCCCTGGGAACCTGCAGGTCCCTTGGGGACTCCATTGTCTTCACCACATAATTGTGCTCATGCAGGAAAGTAGCAACTCCTGCCCCGAATGTGGATTTGCCCGCTCCTGGTGGACCTGAGATCAGAATTCCTCTCTGTCCCAGTATCCTCTCCTTGAGCTTGTCACCCAGACGGTACTCATCCAGCTTTACCGATGCCACAGGACGTACTGCCGTGATCTCTACATCATCTGAAAATGGAGGGTTCGAGATAGCTATTCGCATATCGCGTATCTGCAATACGGTAGCACCGTTAAGCGACATTTCGATGAAGGATTCCGGGTCAGCTCGTGCTC
This sequence comes from Methanococcoides sp. NM1, assembly GCF_900774285.1. Taxonomy (NCBI): domain Archaea; kingdom Methanobacteriati; phylum Methanobacteriota; class Methanomicrobia; order Methanosarcinales; family Methanosarcinaceae; genus Methanococcoides; species Methanococcoides sp. NM1. The sequence continues at coordinate 7,126 of NZ_CAAGTW010000012.1, read as the reverse complement.
GCTCAAGAAGCTCACGGGTGATCTCTTTCAGCTCACCTGAAGTGCATGGGGTATCCCTGATCTCAACAAACTCCACATTCCTGATGGAACCGCGCTTGCCCATTGGGACTACCTTGTTCTTCAGATGCACGGACATTGTATCATCAGTAAAGAAATCCTCAATATGCAGAGTCATGAACTCGGCTTTTTTAGGAGGAAGGTAATCCACATCCATTCCCTTTGCCACAGCAACGTCGTACTGCACCCTGTCCCCTGTCACAAAAGTAGCGTCCAGCTCTTCAGCGCATGAACGGATAATCGCGTCCACTGCACCCTCTTTAGCATACTTCCTCTCTTCGATGGTCGGCCGCTCACCTGTAAAAGATATATCGACCATACCCTCTTTTGCCAGTTCCTGAAGCTGCTTTAGCTCATCCAGACCTTTATTGCCGATCTCGAGACCACGATTTGCCTGGGATTCCAGTTCTGCTACCATGGCCTCAGGAATGAATATCTCAGCCCCCTCATAATCCCCTGCAACGATCATTTCGGATACAAGACCATCAATAATAACACTTGTATCCGGAACTATCCTTGTTATCTCTTTATTTTCCATAAACAGAACTACCGTTCAAAACTATTTAACACAAATGACAGAAAAGCAATGTGAGCAGAAAAGGGAAAGAAAAAAGGAACAAAAAATAGTTCCTTAGAATATCAGTCTTAAAATATCAGTAGACCTCATCGGGGTTAAAGACCTTGTCACCAACGACATCACCCTCGATGTTGCGGTAGAAGCATGAACGATAACCAGTGTGGCATGCGCCGCCTTCCTGTTCGACCTTCATTACGATGGCGTCCATATCGCAATCTATCAGCATCTCGTGTACGGTCTGCATGTGCCCGGAGCTTTCGCCTTTTTTCCACAGTTTTTGCCTGCTACGACTCCAGTAGTGAGCGATGCCGGTCTCAATGGTAAGTTTAAGAGCCTCCTCGTTCATGTAGGCAACCATGAGAACTTCGCCCGTATTATTGTCCTGTGCAATGGCCGCGATAAGACCATTGTCATCATATTTGAGATTGTCAAGATCTATCATAGTAATCAGTTAATAGATATACTATAACTATAAAAACTAAGAGGAATCAATATGTAATGGTAATAATATAGTGTATAGAAACTTCATTATAATGTTTTTTTACATATGATATCAAGGTGAAAGAATGGATTATAGTTTCGATGGAAGAGGGGGCTACAGGGTACCGACTGGTTTGCTAGGACTTGACGTTCAGCTTGGAGGAGGAGTTCCTCCGGGAACAACTATATTGATACTCGCAGAACCCGGCGCAAGCTCAGAGCTATTTGCACAACAGTTCATATATGGCGGTCTGACGAACAACGAGGAAGTTTACTATTTCTCTGCTGAACATCCGGTTCAGGAAATAATTGAGGATATGAAGACCTTCGGATGGGATATTGAACAATACATCGAGAACGGAAAAATGGACTTCGTTGATGCATATACCTTAAGGTTCTGCAATGTTCTGCCCAAAAGCATTACATGCAACCTCTCGGCTAAGGATTTCCTGAAACAGAACACTGATACGATGAACCAGCTTAAGACTGCTACCTCTAAAGAGAGGCAGGGGCAGTACAGAGGGGTCATCGATTCCATATCATATTTCCTGAGATCCTACGATATGAAATCTGTTACAGAAGCTATCGAAGTGATCTCCTCTATCGGAAAGCTCACCAATGCTGTGCAGCTCATCCTTATGACCGGTGGCACACATGACCCGCAAGTGGAAAATGGACTCAAGAGCATTTGTGACGGGGTTATCGAGTTCCGCATGAAAGAGCGTGGAAGCGAGATCGAGAGAACTATTTTAATACGTAAGATGAGAGGGATGATCCCTCCTGACAAGACCATTTCATATAATATCACTCACAAAGGCATTGAACTGGAAACTACGACCAGAGTTCTCTGATCGTCTTGTAGTGGAGATATTCAGATAATGTTAATAACAAATGGTTGATGAGAATGAAAGAAAAACTTGCTGAACTCCTGACAAACATATTCACAACTTCCGGACACAGTGTTTCAGAATCCGATACTGTGGACCTGATCGTAGAGAAAAACGACCACCGAACCTATATTTTAATTACCGGTCAGCCAGATCCTGCACAGATCAGGAGCTTTGCAGACCAGATCAGGGACGGAGTGGGACTATATGTCACCATGCAGAAGATGGAGCCGGAACTCCACGATTATGCAACACATGTGGGTCTTATCACATGGGACCGTGACGAGCTATCCCTCCAGATAGGAAAAGCTGTCATCGCCGACCTTGAAGGCAATGCTACCGACCTCCAGCTTGTGGCTTACGATATAGACAACAATGCTATGACAGCAGATCAGCCTGCATCCACATCTACTGGTTTCTCAGGAAGCTTTGAAGTAAGCTCCAGGACATCAGCCCTTTCAGCGGAGCCTTCCACGCCGTCTGCCCCACAGATGCCCGCACAGGAAGAACAGGAAGGTTTCAACATATGGGCAACTTCCCCTGAGATGCAGCAGGCAGACACGGTTGGAAACTATCAGGAGCCGGAGCGACCATATATGGAAGCACCTGTGACAACTGCACCAGAGCCCCAGCAGGCTTTATGGCAAACGCCACAACCAGTTCCATCAACACTTGACCTTCACACTGCACCTATAAAATTGGAAAAAGAAAGGGCTGCAGCGATGGCAAAGTCCGAAATCGGGATCCCTGATAATGTTGTTCTCAAGTTCGTACCTTTCTGGAATTATGCCTATGCTGTCAAAGCAGAACACAGGTTCAAGAACAAGGTCATTGATATTTCCGGCCAGGGCCAGGGTTGTCTTAATGCCCTCAACGGCAATAAGGAAGAGATGGAACTACACCAGATAAATGACCATGTGACACTTCCTGATGACAACTATGAGATCAAGAGCAAGATGATAGACCAGAAGGAAGCAGAAAGCACGCTAATATCAAACATTATCGAAGAATACACAAAAGATGTGCGTTTCAACAATGTCGTTGGAGAGGCACTGATATCCGAACATAAGATGTTCAAGCCATCGTTGGATGATATAAGGTTCAAGATCGATCTTGTCTATGTGCCTATATGGGAAGTAAAGGGTGTAAGGAACTCTGTGGAGATCAACGCATATACACAGGAAATACTGACCAATCCTGTAGATGATGATGTAGAGTTCATGTGAATATTTGTTCGTGGCTACGCGAACATATGTATACGAAAACTGTATATAGAGACCAACGCATTTACTGGCTTTAGAAATTTACCAAAAAAAATGGAGTGACAAAGAATGATCGAAATTACAGACGTTGCTGCAACAGAATTGAAAGCATTGCTCGAAGCTGAAGACAAACAGGACCATGCATTGAGAATATTTGTTGCAGGTATGGGATGCAGCGGTATCCAGTATGGAATGGCACTCGACAACGAGATCAGTGATGAAGATCTCACAGTCGAAAGCAAGGAGATCAAGATCGTTATGGGCACGGACATCAGCGAACAGCTGGACAAGGCAACCATCGATTACATTGACACAGATGGTGGCAAAGGCTTCATCATCGATAACCCAATGGCTGCAGGCGGATGCAGCAGCTGCGGTGGCAGTTGCCATTAAGAACAAGGTATTTAATTGAGTAATACCATCCTACGCGGTAGTAATTAAAAGGTGATCAAATGATTCCAGGTATGGGCGGACGGGGCATGAACCCGAAAAAGGTCAAACAGATGATGAAACAGATGGGCATCAACATCGATGAGATAGAAGATGTGGAACAGGTCATCATAAGAACCGCAGATAAGGATATAGTATTTAATGATGCAAGCGTCAGCATAATGAATGCACAGGGAGTTGATACCTATCAGGTAACAGGTACTCCTGTGGATGTGCCACGTGAGGTCGTCATCCCTGAAGATGATGTCAGGCTTGTGGCAGAGCAGACCGGTGCAAGCGAAGAAGCTGCCCTTGAAGCTCTCAAAAATGCTAACGGAGATCTGGCAGAGGCTATCCTCGCCTTGTCTTCGTAATTCTTTTTTAAAACCTTTTTTTGAAAAATAAAATGATAAAAGCTAAACAGCGTTAGCTTTCAAGTGATAGTTCCTTGAGTACTGAGTGATATTCCTCAACAGGTATCCTTGAGTAAAATGCACGTTTGACAACCTCGCTCAGGGATGGGTGGATATCCATTCCGTGAACGATAGGACCTACATTCGCTCCCGGGGTGTTCATGAGGGTAATCATCTGATGGATAAGAACGGAGGCCTGTGGTCCGATGATGTGTGCACCAAGAAGAACGTTAGTGGAATTATCCAGTATGACCTTTACAAAATAATCATCAAGAGCCATTGCCATACCTTTACCAGTATCTTCGAACCTCTGGAACCCAATCGAAATGTTCCCTTTTCCATAATGTTCCACGGCCTCTGCTTCTCCCATTCCGACCCCGGCGATCTCCGGATAGGAAAAGATAGCATGAGGCACTGCATGATAGTCAACTTTCACATCACCGTTGAGCGCAGAGTTCTGGTAAACCACTGTAGACTCATAATTACCGACATGCTTGAAAAGATATTTACCATTGGCATCACCAAAAGCCCAGACATTGGGACAGCTTGTCTCCAGATGATCATTGACCTTGATCCAGCCCCTCTCATCGGTCTCAATATTTCCTTTTTCAGGATGAAGGATATCGGTATTCGGACTTCTGCCGGTAGCCACAAGAATCTCATCGGCCAGTATCTCTATCTCTTCACCTGTCTGCCTGTTTTTTGCAAGGATCTTCTTCTGATTGCCTGATGCCTGAACTTCAGCAACTTCATGATCGGTGATTATAGAGATATGGTCTTCCATTTTTTTTCTTGCAAGCTCACTGATCTCCGGTTCTTCCTGAGTGATAATTCTGGGACTGCGACCTATTATAGTTACATCGGACCCCATGGCAGAGAAGAAATGACCGTATTCGGCAGCGATATAGCCACCCCCTATGATAGCAAGACTTTTCGGCAATAAAGTAAGGTCCAGAACTGTGTCACTTGTGAGATAACCAAGATCATCCAGACCTTTGATCGGAGGTATCATAGGTTTTGAACCTATGCTCAGGTATATCATCTTTGAAGTGATCGTCTCATCCCCAACTTTAAGAATATAGGGTTCAATGAATTCTACAGTGTCCTCGTAGTAGTCCATTTTAGGACTGGATGAAAGGCCGTTGTGGATCATCTCAATGTCCTTACCTATAGAAAAACGCATTTTATCCATGATGAAACTGAAATCGATGCTCTTGATCTCAGCATCAATACCAAATTCTTTTGACCTTCCGATCTCCCTTACAAGTTCTGCAGGATAGAGCAGCATCTTGGATGGGATACAACCTCTTGTAAGACAGATTCCTCCGGGATTATCCTTGTCTATAATAGCTACTTTCATCTCCGGGTTCTCTTGCATCATCAAGCCAACATAGTTCATCCCTGAACCGCTGCCTATCACTATAAGATCATATTCTTTCATTTGTACACCCAAAATTACGTATAAGAGATATTATACCTGTTTCATTATTATATGATGCTGTTTCAGACAAGGAATCCTATCAGGTAAACCAGCGAACCTATTTGCATCAGTGCTATTGTTCTTGATCTCAATTTCAATACGTTGTTCTTTGACTGGTCACGCATCAATGATCTGGAAATGAATAAATAAGCAACTGCTACCGGCACGATCAACAAAAGGAATAGAGTATCATGGACAAGATTTGGATGCAGATTTATGAAATAGGGAAGAGGGTCAAGCATAAAGACAACTGAGAAGATCACAGAAGAAATTATAGCTGCAGAACGTGGAGAAACACGCCATGCTATTGTCTGTATACGGTGTTGCATATCTCCTTCCATATCAGAAATATCTGCCATTATCTCAAAGGCGATGCCTACCAGAAATGCCATTAAGATGTAGAACTGCACCAGTGGTTCTACTACAATATCCACCACGATGGTACCAAAAATAATGGTCGCCATGAAACAATAAGCAATGGATATGTTCTTCAGCAGAATAACTTTTTTCATGTGGCTACTATAGAATATCGATAGCAGAATATTGAAGCCTATGAACAAAGAAACAAATTCACCCAGCTTCAACGATATTAAAAATGCCAGAAGCATGCAGCCAATAGCTACCTGAAGTGCAGTGTTGCGTGATATTGCACCTGTAACAATAGGTCGGTCCTTCCTGTTGTTTGCAATGTCTACCAGATGATCGAAGTAATCGTTTATGGAAAAGGAACCCATGAACAGGAAGATGGAAACCACTGCTGCTGTCACATATTCAGTACCATTTCCAAAAAAATCCATTGACAGAATGCCTGAAAGGATCACGGAGAACATGCCAAAAAAGGAGTTTTCGAACCTTGTCAAAGCTAAGAAGGCCTGAAGCTTCTCAGTAAAAGAGACCATGGGATCAATTTCCTGCAATGAACTTCAGTTTGTCATTGACAAGAGCTTTCATATCTTCAAGGTCGCTGCAATCATTTATTTCATCAGACGTGATCAGTAGGTTAAGCCTGTGGTCCTTTTCAAGATATGCACATGGGAATGAAGCCCCCGGATAATTATATTCTTTATCGAATTCATCCTTGTGCAAAAAGATCACAGGTACGGGCAGATCATCTACAAAGGATCTCCATTCACTTTTCATACCTGTATTACCATAGGTGATGGCACACAGATTACATTCATATTTCGATGGTGACATAATTTTATGAACATAATCTTTCATTTCATTGACCAGGCCACTGTCTGCATTATATACAAAAACTATTGAAACTTTACTCATAGAAATCCCCAGATATCCCTATTATTAAGAATTTAGGGCTCAATAGGATATAAGTTTGAACATTATAGCAATTCGAATCTATAAATTGTGATCATGAATAAAAACATATCAGAACAGCAAAGTAAAAACTAGTAAGTTAAAATCAGTTAAAGAAAAAGGGTAATAGAGTGAGCACAGCAGCGACGCAGATTTCCCGAGGACTCTCGTACCTCAGTACAGTAAACAACGTGGGCAGGCTTATCTTCTGTGTTCGGAATGGGAAC
>NZ_CAAGTW010000011.1:0-76099 GCF_900774285.1 Methanococcoides sp. NM1 | reverse complement strand
TTACCGGAGTGGCTAACCTCTTCGATGTTGCCATGGTGTTCTCAGTAGCTCTATTGGTAGCTCTTGTGATGTCTTACCAGCTACCTGAGCTGCTCAGTCCTACAGATATGACCATCGTAATGAATCCCGGCCAGGAGAATATGAAGATCATAGTCAAGGAAGGGCAGGAAATAGAAGTACTGAACATGACCGATCAGATAGGCGGTGGTACCGGCGATGCACTGGGTACGGCTTACAAGCTGGCGGATGGTCGTGTGATTTACGTTCCTGATTCCGGAAACGAGACGGGAACCTGATCATTTCAAGAGTGTGTGGAAATAACCAATAAGAAAATAGAATGAAAATGTGTGGATCATGAAAGTTTGAGACATCCCGGAACAGCCGCCAAGCAAAGTGCCGGGATGTCTTACACATTATCGGGTGGATAATATGCGAAATATAAAACATCAGTTATTGCTTTTAAGTGTTTTGATTTTGCTGGCGCTTTCGCCAGTTGTATCGGCAGAAGAACAAGTTACAAAGATCACTTACATCGGCTTCAGTCCAAGTGAAGGTCTTGAGATGGCCAGTGAGACAAACGATTATAGCGATCTCATCGAATATACCTATATTCCGGCCTATAACGCTACCTATTATGCAAATGATACTCTTCTTGCAGCTGCTGAGAGTGGATTTTTAGGAACCCAGGATGTTATTCTCTGTGATATGGTTGGCAGCAAAGTCTACAATTCACAGGATGGTCTACTAAATGATACTTTGAAAGCCGCTCATGATAGTGGTAGTTCCCTTTACAGCATACGTTCTGTTAGCAGTACTCCTTCTTACTTCGATTATGTTTCAGATGGTAATGCTGACGATCCTATCTGCAACTATTACAACAACATGGATACTGCAGGAGAAGGTCTTGATAATGCGGAAAACCTTCTTCTTTATCTCACAATGAAGACAAAAGTGGTTTACATCGGCTTCAGTCCAAGTGAAGGTCTTGAGATGGCCAGTGAGACAAACGATTATAGCGATCTCATCGAATATACCTATATTCCGGCCTATAATGCTACCTATTATGCAAATGATACTCTTCTTGCAGCTGCTGAGAGTGGATTTTTAGGAACTCAGGATGTTGTTCTCTGTGATATGGTTGGCAGCAAAGTCTACAATTCACAGGATGGTCTACTAAATGATACTTTGAAAGCCGCTCATGATAGTGGTAGTTCCCTTTACAGCATACGTTCTGTTAGCAGTACTCCTTCTTACTTCGATTATGTTTCAGATGGTAATGCTGACGATCCTATCTGCAACTATTACAACAACATGGATACTGCAGGAGAAGGTCTTGATAATGCGGAAACCCTGCTGATATACCTTGCAACAGAGTGCCCCACCCTTTCAAGAATTGGTATTCTGGGCAATGATGAAGTAGACCTCAGTGAATTCGTCTTTGTTCTTGGTACAAACTTTAACGAGCTCTCTCTCACTAATGCTTCACAGGATCTCAATATCTCAGACGATCTGAACATTACTATTTTCACAGACGTCAATAGTGTACCTGAAGAGTTTGACTTCTCAGAATATGGGGTTATTTTCATCGAGTCTCAGGATGAATCCATAGTAAGTAATTGGACTTCAAGTATAAAGTCTGCCAAACTAAACGGTGCAATGGTCATAGGATACGATCTTTCTTCCAATGTAACCTTGCCAAATGTTGATCTGTACTCAACTGAATACACAGATATCGAAAGATACTGGGTGCAGGGTGGCGACACCAACATGGTGAACATGCTCAAGTTCATGGGGCAAGAGTTCTGCAATGCATGGGCGAACGAGACCATTCCAGAACCTGTTATTCTGCAGTCCAAACAAAAGATCACCTATATTATAAACTCTGATACCAGCAGGTACTATTTTTCTCAGGTCCTGTCAGAGAGAAGTGTGATCACAGACAATTTCAATGTTACTGTGATGAGTGGGACTGAAGCTGCTAACTTCAGCGATGTTTCTGACCAGGACGTTATCATGCTCTACATGATAGGTGCCAACGAACTTCCCGAGTTCAAGGATGAACTTCTTACTGCAAAGGCCAGTGGCACACAGATCGGGCTTTTTGGCATGAGCGATGTGTATGGGATAGGAACCATCGATATGGAGAATGCGCCACATAGCGTAATGAAGGATTATCTCTATAACGCTGGATACACGAACATGGAGAACTGGATCCGGTGTATCGGAGCAACCCTTGAGGACGAATACATTGAATACTCGGCTCCAGCCGCACCATCGATCCCTGACCATGGCATCTATCACCCTGATGCTTTTCCAAGGGTCTTTGAGAACAGTACCGAATACCTTGAGTGGTATGCAGGCAATGGATACAATGCATCTGCACACACTATTGGAGTGATCGCAAATTACAATATCGAGAAAACAACCCTTCTTCATACCACCGATGATGCAATAATCAATAATCTGGAATCAAAAGGCTATAATGTTATTTTCTCAACATACAAAGTATGTACCAATGACGTTGATTATTTCACACAGAATGGAACTTTACTGGTAGATTCAATCATCTCTTTGAAGGGTTTCAGACTCAATTACGATAACCAGGAAAAGGGTGTTGAGTATCTCGAGGGCTATGATGTTCCTGTAATAAAGGGTGTGCTCGATTATTACCAAGGTCCAGATCAGTTCAATGAAAGTGTACATGGTGTGAACCCGAGTTCAATTCCTTCCCATGTCACCCAGCCTGAGATCGATGGGTTGATTGATTACATATGGCTCGCTGGCAGGGTTACAGACCAAAACACCCAGCAGAAATACTATGAACCCCAGATGCAACAGTTGGACTGGATGTGTGACCGTGCGATCTCCTGGGCAGAACTTGGTCATGTCAGCAATGCTAACAAGAAAGTGAGCATCATATACTACAACCATGAAGGTGGTAAGAACAACATCGGTGCCAGCTATCTGGATATCGGGTCAAGTTTCACATTGCTGCTTGAACAAATGCAGGCAGATGGGTATGATATCGGTAATGGGGCAATACCAAATGCAAGCGAATTCATCGATCGTTTCATCGAGAGCAGGAACGTTGGTTCATGGGCACCAGGTGAACTTGAGAAGGTCGTCAACTCAGGTAATGTCACGTTGGTACCAGTGGACGAATATCTCGCATGGTACAACACCCTGCCGCAGTCCGTACAGGATGAGGTCGAAGCACGATGGGGCGAAGCACCAGGCAACATTATGGTGTACGAGAATAAGTTTGTGATCCCAACCGTACAGCTTGGTAATATCAACTTCATACCACAACCGACCAGAGGCGACCTGTCAGACGAATCGGTAATGTACCACGACAAATCAATACCACCGACACACCAGTATTTAGCCACATACTTCTGGATCAACAACGTCTATGATACCGATGCTATGATCCACTTTGGTACGCATGGTACCCAAGAATGGTTGCCCGGGAAAGAGGTTGGACTGTGGAAGTATGATTATCCCTCCATCATGGTGGCAGATACACCTGTGGTATATCCATACATCATGGACAATGTGGGTGAGGGTACTCAGGCCAAACGCCGGGGCAATGCAGTGATCATAGACCACCTGGTTCCGGCAATAACAAATGCAGGACTGTATGGTGAACTGGCAACAATGCATGACAAGCTACATAGGTATGAAGAGGCCAAGAGTACCAATAATACTGCAATGATGGCACTCTATCGCGATAGTATGATCGGACTTTACACAAATCTTTCAATGGAAAATGATCTTGGTGTAACTCCTGATCAACTCAGGGCAATGACAGAAGATGATTATACGAACTTCATTTCAGTCACTCTCCACGATCATCTGCATAAACTGCAGGGTACGCTCATGCCTCTTGGACTCCATACCCTTGGTGTCGCACCACAGGATGAAAAGCTCGTCACCATGGTCAAGTCAATGCTTCGCAGTGATTTCATGGATCACATAATAAATCTCTTTCCTTATGTCAGTGGACATGAAGATGATTGGGAGGTTGCAACCGAACAGCGTGCCTATGATTTGTTGAATGCCACATTACTCAATGGGACGGATGTTTCAACTGCTCAGTTAAATGTGCTGAACCTCACCGACGCGAACATCACGTCAGATCTGAATCTGGCAATCGAATATTCTGTATTCCTGAGCCAGACCTCTCGTGAGATCGATGAGACATTGCATGCGCTCAATGCAGGATATATCGAGCCCGGACCCGGAAACGATCCGATACGAAACCCGGAAGCTCTACCAACAGGTAGGAACTTCTACAGTTTCGACCAGAGGAAGTTCCCTGATGTGGAAACAACAGCTATGGGTACGACCCTTGCGGACCAGCTGGTGCAGCAGCACTATGCTACACATAACAACACCTATCCGAACAAGGTGGCTTATGTTCTCTGGTCTGTTGAGACAATGCGTCATCATGGACTCATGGAAGCTCAGATATACTCCCTGCTTGGTGTCGAACCCGTGCGAAGCTCGGGCAGGCTTACAGGTTTTGAGGTAATTCCGCTGGAGGATATGAATCATCCAAGGATCGATGTGGTCATCACACCTTCCGGACTCTACAGGGATACGTTCCCGTATCAGCTTGAGCTGATCGATGAGGCGGTCCGAACAGTTGCAGCACTCAACGAGACTAATCAAACGAACTATGTCAGGTGGAATTCCCTGAAGATGGAAGACGCACTTCTGGCCAGTGGGTACAATAACACCACGGCACAGGCGATCTCACAGTCCAGGATATTCAGTGAATCACCGGGTTCATACGGTACCGGACTTCCGGGTGTTGTAACTGCGAGTGAGACATGGGACAGTGAAGACAAACTTGCTGACCTGTACATGTCACGCATGTCCAACATCTATGGGCAGGACATGTGGGGTGAGAGCTATGAAGACGTGTTCAGGATGAACCTGATGGATGTTGATGCAGCTGTACACAGTGATACCTCAAACCTGTACGGACTCATCGATAATGATGACTTCTATCAGTACCTCGGAGGTCTTGGACTTGCGGTGAGGTCACTGACAGGGGAGAATCCCGAAATGTATGTGGCCGACCTGACAAGTGTGGATGATCCAGGGATCATTACCTTGAACGAAGCGTTCAGGAATGAATTGCGTGCACGGAACTTCAATCCTAAATGGATATCCGGAATGATGGAATATGATTACGCCGGCGCCAGAGAATTCATGAAATTTACCGATAATCTGTGGGGCTGGGACGTCATGACACCCGACATGGTCACGGATTCTGATTGGAATGAGATCTACGACATCTATGTTATGGATAAGTATGATCTTGATGTGGATGAGTTCCTCAAAACCGAGAATCCATATCAATATCAATCCATACTCACTAGAATGATAGAGACTGACAGGAAAGAATACTGGGATGCATCGGATGAGACACTTCAGAACCTTGTGAGGGAATACGCCGAGTCTGTGGTTGAAGATGGTGTCACGTGCTGTCACCATACCTGTGGAAATGCTCTGCTTAACGAGTACATACAGGGTATAATGTCCGTACCCGGAGTTGTGTCACAGGAAACCATCGATGAGTACAACAGATTGATGGAAGAGGCCACACAGAGGAATGCTCAATCATCAGCGCCCAGTACACGCAGCAGCAGCGGATCGACTGCATCTGCTTCAATCGTCAATAGCACCAGCACAAGCAGTGATGATGGGGGATATGGAACTACAACCGACCAGCCAGCAGAGGCTTCTCAGCAAAGCACACCAGACAACTACGTTGAAGGGTATGAAATGACAAAAGAATCCACAACAAGTGATTCAGCCTCGTCATCTACATCCTTCTCCGGTGCTGATATTTTAGGTAGTGTGTTGGTAGTGTTAGCCGTTGCTGTCATAACTATCGGATTTAGAAGAAGGCGACTCTAAGTCATGAACACCCATTCGGGTGTTCTTTTCTTTTTTTTATTTCTCTGTTTTTCTCATTTAATTTGTTTTATTGCACAAATACCATCACGTAAAACAATTACAATTAAAAATAATTAAAGTTTGTTTTATTACGAATGAGTTTTTACTACTTCCTTATCTGATCTTCTGGGGTTGATCAAAATGATAACGGATCCAATTTGTAAAGCTCATGTAACTGAGAACAGTATTTATGTCACGGATTATGGCGGGAAGAGGTACTACTTTTGTTCTGCGGAATGCAAGAATAAGTTCGACCAGCTGGAAAAGAGTGTAATACGCCTGAAGCGCAACATTGGTGAGCGTGAGAGGATCTCTTTTGGTAAGCTCAAAAAAGAGATAATAAACCTTGGCATTTGCACATTATGCGGTGCCTGTGTTTCTTCCTGTGAATCCATAGCCTTTGTGGAGAATCAGCCCAAACTGATCGACAAATGTACTGCTTGCGGTGTCTGCTATAATCAGTGTCCGAGAACGGTTACAAGGGAGGAAGACCTTGTAGGAAAACTCAGGTTCGGATATGCCGCTAAGTCTTCAATTCCCGGCTTTAAGGGTCAGGATGGGGGTGTTGTCACCTCACTGCTTGCATACGGGCTTGAGGAAGGCCTGTTGGATTGTGCCATAGTCACAAGGAAGTCGGAAGATGACCCCTGGAAAGCTGAACCTTTTATTGCAACTACCGCGGATGAACTCTTTGATTCTGCAGGAAGTATCTATTCTCACAGCATGACCATGGAGCCATTGATGAGCGCCATCAAGCAGGGTATGAGGAGCATTGCATTTGTTGGTCCGAGTTGCAATATAGATGCTGTTCACAAGATGCAGACGAGCCCATATGGCTTCCTTCATCTGTTCCTGAGGGCAAAGGTCCTGAAGTTCGGCCTGTTTTGCATGGACAGCTTCGAGCATGAGGGCATCAGGGAATTTGTGGAAACACATGGAATGGACCTCAATGACATCGAGTCCATGAAGATCCGTAAAGGTGTCTTTGAATTTGGCATGGCTGACGGTATAAAGAGTTACGATCTCTCTGAACTGGACCGGTACAGGTCTACTTCCTGCAAGTTCTGTACCGATATGGCTGCTGAGAATTCGGATATCTCCTTCGGGGGCGTGGGAACTCCGCAGGGGTGGAGTACTGTCCTGGCGCGCTCATCGATCGGATAGGAGATCCTTTGTGAGGCGATCGACAATGGCTACATCGAGGCCAGACGTCTTGAGAAGAAGGAAATGGATCGTGCCGTCAATCTCGCGAAGATGAAGAAGGTACAGATGTATGCCCTGAATCGCAGGCAGCAAGCCTGACTTATGTTATATTTTCAAAATATCCCTTGGTGGAAATAGTTCTAAGTAAAAGAAATCAATATTGGTGGACCGGTCGGGAATTGAACCCGAGGCCTCTACCATGCCAAGGTAGCGATCTTCCCCTGATCTACCGGCCCAATATCTAAACCATTACTTACCATTATCTAAAATAAAGCTATCGCTGTGTAATGCTGACGTTTCTTCTCTCACTACCTATTTTTTCATAATGATGGCATCTCTAAGCGAAATGTTAATGTACTAGAATGTGTATTGTGTAGCTCGTACGATGAACGGCATCGTGCAAGATACGCATTGGGCCCGTAGCTTAGCTAGGTGGAGCGTTCGGCTGATAACCGAAAGGTCCTGAGTTCGAATCTCAGCGGGCCCACCATCACTACTTTTCTAAAGATTTCTAAATTTATTGTTCTATCTACTTTCTCTAAATTAGTTCATTGTTTTTCACGACTTTTCAAACTACATACATTCAACTAGTTCCTTCAATTTAGTCATAGCTGACTGTTGTTCCTGCCTCTAATGACATTGGTAATACTGTATTTGAGGTGTTGAGCGAAGCGAAACATCTCGAACCGCGCTCCAGATGCGTGATCTGGATCTGGGTGAGGTTACCGATATAATATAAAAAGAAAAACATAAAATTTATAAACTAATAGATAATATCCCCTTTATAAAATACCTACTATAATGGTGGACATATGAATAATGGTGGACATATGAATAATGGTGAATATTATGTGGATGATGAAGACAGCGAGATGGTCTTGCTCCTTCAGAAACTGAATGTTTCAAAGCCTGTGGCAAAGACACTTGTTTGTTTGTTAACTGCTGAAAAGATAACTTCCCGTGAGGTCGAGATGATGTCACGTTTAAGGCAACCAGAGGTCAGTATTGCTATGACCTATCTTCAGAAGAACAACTGGGTAGAGGTCGAAGAAGTAAAGAAGAAACAGGGGAAGGGCAGACCTATTAAAGTGTATACTCTAACTGTTCCAATGGATGATATCATTGATACCATAGAGCAGAAGGTTATCTCTGAGAATCAAATGATGCTGGAGAACATTGAAAGACTGAAAGGCCTTTCATAATCTTCTTTTCTAATTACATTCTATCGATTCATTTATTAATTTATTTATTAAGTAATTCTATTGTCAATTATTTCAAGATCGTTTTTTGATCTATTATCTGTCTATTTCTCCTGTTTGCAGCTGTGGACAGATACACATATTTATCTGTTTACTGTAGTATTCAGTAAGCAAGTGATACAGGAGTTAGTCTTTTGAGTACCATAAGCGAGAAAATATTTAGCAGGGCAAGCGGAAATGAAGCAAAAGCAAACGAGTTTATCATGGCGAACGTGGACTATGCCATGGCTCATGATGGCACCAGTGTGCTTGCAGTAAGATCGTTCAAAAAAATGGGCCTTGAAAAGGTATGGGACCCAAAACGTATTGTAATTCCATTTGATCATCTCACTCCGGCAAACACGGAAACAACTGCTGCATTGCATCACGATATAAGAGATTGGATCGCAGAGCAGGGAATCCCCAACTTCTTTGATGTGGGTGAAGGCATTTGCCATCAGGTGCTTCCTGAGAACGGCTTTGCAATGCCTGGTAAGCTCGTAGTTGGTGCAGATTCCCATTCATGCACTTACGGTGCTTTCGGGGCATTTGGGACCGGTGTGGGAGCTACTGACATGTCCGAGATATTTGCCGCAGGCAAGCTGTGGTTCAAGGTTCCTGAGACAATCAAGGTGACAGCCCGGGGTAAATTGGGTAAGCATGTGCTTGCCAAGGATGTGACCCTCAAGACCATTGGTACAGTGGGTGCTGCCGGGGCTACATACAAGGCCGCAGAGTTCTATGGTGATACCATCACAGATCTTTCAATATCCGGCAGGATGACTCTTTGTAACATGGCGATCGAAATGGGTGGTAAGGCCGGTATCGTACCGCCTGATAAGAAGACATTCGATTTCCTTGAAGGCAGGGCTGTTGAAGAGTATGAACCTGTCTACGCCGACGAGGATGCTGAATACTGCGCTGAATATGATATCGATGCAGCAAACCTCGAGCCGCAGGTTGCTCGTCCTCATCAGGTGGACAATGTATGTGATGTCATGGAAGTTGCCGGCACAAAGGTGGACCAGGTGTTCATCGGCACATGCACCAATGGAAGGCTCGAAGACCTTGAAATTGCCGCTGATATCCTTAAAGGTGAGAAAGTGGCTGTCAGGACCCTCGTTATTCCCGCATCACGCTCCATAATGATCGAAGCTATTCGAAATGGAACTGCTGAAACATTGTTGGAGGCAGGCGCGACCCTTGGAACTCCCGGATGTGGTCCATGTCTTGGAGGTCACATGGGTGTTATCGCTGAAGGTGAAGTGTGCATTTCTACAGCAAACCGCAATTTCAGAGGCAGGATGGGTACTGGTGGTCAGATCTATCTGGGATCCCCTGCAACAGCTGCAGCATCTGCGCTGACCGGTGAGATCAGCGATCCAAGGACCGTTTGAACAGTATTTATGTGGAGGTAGTGAAATGGTAGAAGAACTGGATGAAGGAAAACTGGAACATCTTCTGGGACACTGGATAGAGCACAATGAAAGCCACAGCAAAAGTTTCAATGACTGGATAGTCAAGTTGGAAGCTGCTGGTTTTGAGGAAGTTGCAGGTCATATCCGCACAGCTGCTACAAAGATGGATGAATGTACTGAACATTTAAAACAGGCAAAAGAGGTCGTGAGGAAGTAAATTTCCTCACGGACGACATTTTTAATCTTATTTGCCGGCTTATTGGAAAGCCATCGATTTTTGGAAGATAAATTGCGGCAATGATATGCCACGATGGAATATCAATGCCTGACAATTAAATAACAACTATCACTCAGCTACTTTCCGAGCGGAGCTTTCAAGAACGTAGTGTGCGTTGTGTTCTTCAACTGTTCTGTCGCTTAACCTGAAACCATGCAATGCATGTGGGAAAGGCGAAGCTGATACAACTCTTACTTCTATCTTATTTACCATAAGTGTTTCTCCTTCTTAATTTAAAATAATATTTGACTCCTTTATTTTGCCCTTTGCTCCTGTTGCAGTAGGCAATTACTCACTAATCTTCAAATATATAATGTTATTTGTTTTATTTATATACTCGCTTATTTTTTGAGTTGAAATATGGTTTCATTTATCAATTATTTTATAAACAAAAAAACTGGACTAAATCTGCCTGAATATAAAGATTTCTATAATTAAGAGTTGGTACTTATAAACATTGGTGTTTAAAAAAACGATAAGTGTAGGCTTAATTGTCTGGGATTTTTTGACATTTGCAAGAAATAGATAAACATCTCCTCTTATTTTTGACAGCTGGCTTACTCAAAAAACGCAATCAATAAAACTTATGTTAAAATATTATACATATTATCTACTAATTTAATTAATTATAAACTATTTTAACGCCTTAATTATTAGTCACAACTATTATGAATAAACTAAATATGGTTATCAATAGACTTTTTTTTATCTAATATGGAAATCCAAAATTTCCAATTTTGTCCTGAAGAAATCTGGTCAAACGATCTCTGGATCAAAAGCTTACATAACTTTCCATGTTTTTCTTCTAGATAATATTCTATGATGATGTAGTCGTTGCAATCTCTTTTTAAATTAAACAAGTCGATTTGTTTTAATAAAAAATCAATTGCAATTTAATTCAAAAGTTAAAAACAAGCATCTTTCGCCTTTATTCTTCTCTCACATGGACCTGCCGCATAATTCCTCGCTTACTCGACAGAAAGTTTCTAAAAATATTTTTATTATTTTAGAGGTCCTTATACTTCTTCCATGCGCTCTCTTCTGTGCGGCGCATAACTTCTTTCAAAGGCAACCCGGTAATGTCACTGACACGGCGGCAGTCTTCGTATTCCGCAGAAATATGGAGGATTTCTCCGCTTTTGTCCTGCGCGATCTTCACAGCAACCTTATACTCCTTGTCTGCAATTGCTATAGTGGCACTGTCCATCCTGCGGTCGGCTATGAACCGGTGTTTTGTGGGAATGACGCGTACTCCCAGGGTGCCGGTCTGCCGCATAATTTCTCCTGCAATGCGTGCACTGTCTTCCGGCTTTGCTATCACCTGGATTATATGACCACTACGGCCTTTCTTCATGGTAGTGGGTGTGATGGCAACATCTTTTGCTCCGGCTTCCATCAGTTTGTCGAACAGGTTTCCGAGGACCTCTCCCGTCACATCGTCCACGTTTGTCTCAAGCACTTCTATGGAATCGCGGGATAGCTCTCCGGTGACGTCCATTAGCATTGTACGAAGAACGTTCGGCATCTCCGTATCAGCATCTCCTGCGCCGTACCCGGTCTCAAGTATCTTTCCCATAGGCAGTCTGTCCACAGGTTCTGCAAAATATGCAAGTATGGCTGCACCCGTGGGTGTAAGTAGCTCCCGTTCACCCGAGCTGTAGATGTCCAGCCCGCTTCCTTTTAGTATCTCAAGGGTGGCGGGTGCAGGCACTGGGAATGTGCCATGGGCAGCTTTTACATTGCCACCACCAACGTTGACAGGGGTGCAGAATATGTGATCAGCTTTTATTTTATGGATGGCGTAACAGGAACCAATAACATCTGCAAGGGCATCATCCTGGCCTACTTCATGGAAGTGAAGCTCTTCGAGGGTTTTTCCATGTACCCTGGATTCGGCCTCTCCGATAAGTCTGAAAACACCAAGAGCACTTTTCTCGACCTCAGCAGGTAATGCTGCAGCTTTGACGGTATCGATAAGATCTGCATATCTTCTGTTGTTCTTATCATCATGTGTTTGGATATGAACGTCCGTAGCTTCAATGCCACACTTATTTGCAGTTCCCACAGAAATAGTGACATCTACGACCGACTCAATGATCTCGCAAAGTTCAGATTCATCCACGCCAAGCCCTATAAGTCCTCCAAGGATCATGTCTCCGGATGCACCTGAGAACGGCTCAAATACAAGTGATCTCATTCCATCAACAACCCTTTTAATTATTGGAATTGCGTGCCTCAGCTACCTTGTTTGCAATTCTTGCTGCAAATGCGCCGGCAACGAATCCTGCATCAATATTGACAACTGATATCACCGAGCAGGATTGTAACATAGATAACAATGCAGCTTCCCCTTTTGCACCGGCACCGTAACCAGTGGATACCGGTAATCCTATGACCGGTACATCGACAAGGCTGGATACAACTGTTGGCAGGGTACCTTCTCTTCCTGCAGCCACAACAATGGAGTCCGGTTTGTGATCCTCGATATCTTCCATCTCTAATATCAGCCTGTGGAATCCGGCCACACCCACATCGTAAATGGACAGTGTTTCACATCCCATCTCAGAAGCGACCATCTTGGCTTCCTCAGCAACGGTTATGTCTGCGGTCCCTGCTGAAATGATCACAACCCTGCCGCCTGTTCTGGGTGCAGGGGTGCCGTTGTGTACCACAGCTGTTCCTGAACGTTTGCTCAATTCTATATTGTCATTTCCGAAAGATCTTTTCAAAGCAGTGACCTTGTCTTCGTCAAGGCGTGTAATGAGTGCCCTTCCTGTGGCATTGACCTGTGCTTTTGCGATCTCGACTATGTCATCGGCTTCCTTTCCTTCGGCTAATATGGCTTCCATTACGCCGGTTCTACATTTGCGGAAAGTGTCGAGTTTGGCAATATCCGATATTTGCACATAGCCCATTGATCGTATCTGGCTTTCTGCAACCTCAAGGTCTGTCTCGTTGTCTTTTACCTGACGTAAGATCTTCTTTAACTCCATATTCAACCTTTATAATAATGCAATGAACCTTATAAATAGAAGTCCCTTTCAGGCAAAGAATTATAACAATAAGAAGCCTAGGATGTAGCCAGAAGAAAGCGAAAAGTTAAAACATTCTTATTCCATGAATGTGATTATTACATCACTGTTCGGTATGTCCTCTAACCTTTGTATTGACAGGGCATCCCTGTGGTAATCAGGTGGAAATCAGGTACAAATACAGGTTTACAATAATGTCCAAAAGATCAAAAGATATGGCACTTCGAAATTTCAACAAAGGCATGTCTCTCCTATATGATGGTCAGCAGGAGGATGCCCTTGAGTGTTTGATGAAAGCAGAAACTGATGCAAGGGGGACCGGTTCACCGGATCTGCTCGTCAATGTGCTGCAGGCGATCGGAGGTATAATGGAGTCAGATGGCAGGATAGGGAAAGCCATTGACATGTATGCAGAAGCATCTGAACTGCTTGAGGATATGGCAGGCTCTGATCCTTCATTTGCGGAGCATAAGGCACTGTCCATGAACAAGACCGCTTCCCTTCTCTCAGAGCAGGGTGATATTCATAAAGCGATCCCTTTCTTTGAGAAAGCTGTTGTGTCCTACGACAAACTCCTTGCCAAAGAACCCAATAACGATGCTTATTGCTCAAGTGGTGCCTCCGCGATGAACGATCTTGCCACAATTCTGGCAGACGAAGGCCACAATGAAAAGGCAAAAGATATGTTCGAGAAAGCGCTGAAGCTTTCCGGCAAGATGGTCGTGCTTGATCCGTTGAACAGGGAGAATGGCACAAAGGCACTGACTATTCAGGCTAATCTGGCCAATCTCCTCTATGAGATGGGACTTATGGAAGATGCAAGAGTGAATCTGGAACGTGCATTCGATGGTTATTCAGGAACCATGAAGGATGATCCTTCAAACAGCATCTTACGAGAGCAGTCACTGGAACTTCTTGAGAAGCTTGTTGGTGCCCTTATGGCAACTGGTGAATATGACTCTGCAAAAGAACGCATATATGAGCTGGTAGAGTTGCTCCCAAGAGCTACAATTGACGATCCTTCATTTTTTGGCAAGGTCTCCGATATTTTCATGGGGCTGACAAAGCTTGCATCCGTACGTGCAGATGAAAATATGCTCGATGATACTCGTTCCATTTATGAAACTTCCATTACTGTTATCCTGAAGTTATTGGAAGAAGTACCAGATAACGGTATTTATCTGGATATATTCAGGAACATATTACTTGAAATGGAAAAGCTGCTTGCAATGGATTCTCCTGATGCTGAGAAGGAAGCGGATTATGATGTCCTGATCTCAATGTATGAAAAACTCTGCCAGATGGATTCTGCGGATCTTTCATATCGTACAAAGATCACAAAACTTTATGATGGGAAGGGCAGTTTCCTTATGAATGCAGGCATGATGGAGAAAGCTATTGCCATGTATTCAGAAGCATCTGAAATGGTTGAGGATATACCAGATTCCAATCCTTCATTTGCGGAGCATAAGGCACTGTCCATGAACAAGACCGCTTCCCTTCTCTCAGAGCAGGGTGATACCCTTGAAGCGATCCCTTTCTTTGAGAAAGCTGTTGCATCCTATGACAAACTCCTTGCCAAAGAACCCAATAACGATGCTTACTGTTCAGGTGCTGCTTCTGCAATGAACGATCTTGCCACAATTCAGGCAGATGAAGGTCACAATGAAAAGGCAAAAGAAATGTTCGAGAAAGCGCTGAAGCTTTCCGGCAAGATGGTCGTGCTTGATCCGTTGAACAGGGAGAATGGCACAAAGGCACTGACTATTCAGGCTAATCTGGCCAATCTCCTCTATGAGATGGGACTTATGGAAGATGCAAGAGTGAATCTGGAACGCGCATTCGATGGTTATTCAGGGACCATGAAGGATGATCCTTCGAACAGCATCTTACGAGAGCAGTCACTGGAACTTCTTGAGAAGCTTGTTGATGCCCTTATGGCAACTGGTGAATATGACTCTGCAAAAGAACGCATATATGAGCTGGTAGAGTTGCTCCCAAGAGCTACAATTGACGATCCTTCATTTTTTGACAAGGTCTCCGATATTTTCATGGGGCTGACAAAGCTTGCATCCGTACGTGCAGATGAAAATATGCTCGATGATACTCGTTCCATTTATGAAACGTCCATTATTGTGATCCTGAAGCTATTGGGAGAAGAACCTAACAATAGAACTTATCTGGAAATCTTCAGGAATATCTTACTTGCTATGGAAAATTTGCTGGTAATAGATTCTCCCGAATCGGAAAAGGAAGCGGACTACAACGTCCTGATCTCAATGTATGAGAAGCTCTCCCGGATGGTGCCTGTGGACCTTTCATATCGCACAAAGATCGCAACACTTTATGATGATAAAAGTAGGTTCCTGATGAAGGCAGGCAGGACAGATGATGCCCGCCAGAGCTACAATATGTCACTGGGCATCAGGGATGAGCTGATAAAAGCAGGAGAATCACCTCTCTTGCACGAGTTTGGAATTGCTTCCATTAAGAACAACCTCGGTACCCTGTTAGCACAGGATGGGTATTTTGGAGATGCAAAGACCATGTTCGAGGAATCCCTTGAAGGCTATATGGGTCTATTCGACCGTATTCCTGATGATCCTACATATGAGTATGGTGCTGCACTTACATTGAACAACCTTGCCAAACTGCTTGCTGATATGGACCGCCATGAGGATGCAAAGCGTATTTATGAATCCGCGCTGGAGATATATGCAGGGCTGCTAAAATCCGAACCTGAAAAGGTCAGTTACAAGAAGCATGCATCCCGAACACTTGACAATCTGGCTTCCTTGCTTGGGAAGATGGGTCGTGAGGAAGATTCCCTGCGTATGCATGAGAGTGCCAGGGAATTATTAGAAGACATCTGATAAGAGGGGTGTCTTAATTTAGATGAAAGGTCCATTCGATCTATGGGTGGATCCCTTCCACAAGATGTGATCTGATGATATTAAAAAATGATAAAAAGGTCTGTGATGTTCCTCCTGAGGTTCTCGCCCCTGCAGGAGATCTCGACGCGTTGATAGGTGCCATTAAAGGTGGTGCAGATGCGGTCTATTTTGGTGTGACAGACCTTAATGCAAGAAAAGGTGCGAAGAACTTCTCCATGGAAGACCTTGAAGATACTATT
Organism: Methanococcoides sp. NM1; assembly: GCF_900774285.1. Taxonomy (NCBI): domain Archaea; kingdom Methanobacteriati; phylum Methanobacteriota; class Methanomicrobia; order Methanosarcinales; family Methanosarcinaceae; genus Methanococcoides; species Methanococcoides sp. NM1. Next base: position 59,828 of record NZ_CAAGTW010000011.1, on the reverse strand, counting down.
GATATGTTGCATTCCCATGGTGTAAAAGCATTTCTGGCATTGAATATACCTATCAAGCAGAAGGAGCTTCAGCATGCTCTGGATGTTGTGGACAAAGCCTATTCCTTCGGTGTGGATGCTATTATCCTGCAGGACCTTGGTCTTCTTCGGATCCTTCATGAGATCTATCCGGATCTGGCACTGCATGCAAGTACGCAAATGACAGTCCACAGCATGAAAGGTGTAGACTTTGTTGCAAACGAAGGTGCTGTTCGTGTCATCGTTTCACGTGAACTCACGGTGAAGGAAATTACTGGCATCGTGGAGCATTCCGATACCGAGATCGAGATCTTCGTACACGGAGCTCTTTGCTATTCTTATTCTGGGAAGTGTCTTTTCAGCAGTTTCATGAGTGACAGGAGCGCTAACCGCGGAGCCTGTGCACAGCCCTGCAGAAGGCCATATAACTTCGTTGTGAACGGTCGTAATGTCAATGTTAAAGGTGTAGGCAGGTTCCCGATAAGCTGTGCTGAACTGTGCACACTTTCGGAACTCGATGAGATCGTTGGTACAGGTCTTCGAAGCCTTAAGATTGAAGGAAGGATGAAGAAACCGGAATATGTGACCGAAAGTGCAAGTGTGTACAAGCGGGCAGTAGAAGCGATCTGCAATGAAGAAAAGCTTGATGATGCCGAGATCGAGGCGTTCGAAAAGGACCTTGCACAGATGTTTTACCGTGGATTCACAAAGGGTTTTGTTCTTGGCGAGAGGGATGTTGTCCACTCTAAATACAGTTCAAGTTATGGTGTTTACCTCGGGAAGATCAAGGAGATCTCCACTTACAAGTATACAACCAATTTAACCCTGACTCTGAAGGAAGATATCCAGGTAAAGGATGGTGTAGGAATACACACAAAGGCAGGTGTGCTGGGTTCTGCGATCAATAAACTTCTGGATGCTAATGAGAACGAAATAAAGACCGCGAAGAAAGGTGAGAAGGTCATCATTGAGATCAGCTCAAAGACCGGGAAAGCTGTTGTCAGGGGTAATGAGGTCTACCTTACAACTGATCAGATGCTTCTGGAAAGCCTTCAGAGAACTAAGGCAAAGGGACTTCCTGTAAGCATCGAAGTGACGGCTGAGGTTGGTGAACGATTAAAGGTCAGTATGACCTCCGGTGAAATGAGCGTTGATGTCATTGATGAGTTTGAGGTTCAGGAAGCCAAGAAAGCCCCGACTTCTGAGGAACAGATCGTTTCGGCAATGGAAAAATTAGGAGATACTTCATTTTCGGCATCTTCGGTGGATCTGAAGATCAATGGAAACATCTTTATTCCTATTGGTGTGCTCTCAGGTGCAAGGAGGGAAGCTGCGGAAAACTTGCTTGAAAAGATCCTTGCACAATACATGAAGGAAGAAAAACATCCGCAATTATCAGAGATATCACACTTCTGTGTGGACGATAGTGTCTCCAAGGATGAAACGCAAACTCCACTTCTGAGCGTGGAAGTGAAGAATGCAGGCACTCTTTTCGATGCTGTGGATATGGGTGCGGACATAGTCTACCTGCCGATCAGGAAGCTGCACGAGTTGATGTTGGAAGAAAATGCCGGGAAACTGGATGATGCCAGAAGCAATTCTGAAATAGTTCTTATGGCACCACGCATAAGCCACGAAGCTGAGCTCATGGAGCTATTGCCGCTGATGGAAAAAGCAAAAGATGACGGTTTCCACATTGCCTGCTACACTCTGGGGCAGGTCGAAGTTGCAAAACAGCTCGGAGTGCCGTTCGTGGTGCAAAAGGAGTTCAATACTTTCAATTCTTACACAGCAGATGAGTTCTACAGGGCCGGGGCATATCGTGTCACATTATCTACCGAGCTGAACCTTGATGAGATCAGTGATGCTTGTGATGACATTTCCTGTCGTGGTAAGGAACATCAGCTGGAAATAGTTGTGCATGGAAGGGAACTGATGCTTATCACAGAGCATGACCTGTTGAAGCCTTTGCTTGAGCAGGGTAGTGCTACGGCCAGCAGTGAAGTGCTTATGGTAGATTCAAAGAGTGTGGAATATCCCGTAAAGCGTGTGGATGAAAGGACGCTGATCTACGATTCCAAAGTGCTGGACATGCTCGATAAAATTGATGAACTGAAGAAATGCGGTGCAGATGTTATGCGTCTGGACCTGTCCCTGTATGGCAAGAGGGATGTAAAGGAGATCACTTCAGCATATCGAAGAATGCTTGACGGTAAGCCTGCAGAACTTCGGCCCAGAAGAGGTGTGAAGTTCTCCAGAGGGCATTATTTTAAGGGTATATGATATCATGCGCAGGATAGTTCTTGCATCAGCATCTCCTCGGAGGAAAGAGTTGCTGGGGCAGCTTATCGGGGACAATTTCGAGGTTTGTGTGAGTTCATATGATGAATCTCCACAGGTCGGAATGGATGCAACCGAATTGGTTGTCCACCATTCCCTTTCCAAGGCAAGGGATGTTGCCGGGAAGTTCGATTCAGGCATCACCATCTCGGCTGATACTGTGATCCTCTGTGAAGGGCAGGTTCTTGGAAAGCCACACTCTCCTGAGAAAGCAAGGAAAATGCTTGATAGTATCAGTGGAAAGGTCGTGCAGGCTATCACGGGCATGACGGTTCTGGATATTGATTCCGGGGAGGATGTCAGCATTTCCGAGATAACGGATGTGAATATGAAAAAGATGTCCGGGGAGGAGATTGCTTCCTATGTAAGGTCAGGGGAACCGCTGGATAAGGCCGGAGCTTTTGCGATTCAGGGGAAAGGTGCCATACTTGTGGAAAGTATCAGGGGAGATTTCTTTAATGTTGTCGGTCTTCCGTTGTTCAAATTGGGCTTGATTCTTGAGGACATGGGCGTTCATATCTTTGATATCGAATAACGTCATTCCCATTCGATATATTTAATAACTCACAACTGTTGGCGCATCTTACAATTACAATTACATTTACATTTACAACTACAACTATGGCTACGACTACAACCTGAAAATTCCAGCTTACCACAATCCACATAAATAATGCTTTACAACTTCTTTTAACCAGTTATTCAGGAGTGGATATATAATGGCAGTAGCGAAATGGAATGGTGTCATACTTGCAGAAAGCAATGCGGTGAAGGAGGTCGAAGGAAATCTGTACTTCCCACCGGATTCCGTGAACAGAGAATACATGCGGGAATCAGATACCCGTTCGACATGTCCCTGGAAGGGTCTGGCATATTACTACGATATCGTTGTAGGCGACGATGTGAATAAAGATGCAGCCTGGAATTATCCAGATCCCAAGCCTGCTGCAAAAGAGATCACAGGTCATGTTGCATTCTGGAAGGGTGTGGAGGTAACTCCTTAATCCACCCTCTTTGTACTGGCAGCTGTCTTCTCGGGGTCTACGACCACGTCAATAAGTGCTGCTTTTCCTGAATTGAATGCTTTTTCCAGTGCGTCGTCCAGTTGTGTGGGGTCTTCTATCCTGTAGCCTTCCCCTCCGGCAGATCTTGCAAATCCTGCAAAGTCAGGGTTCGGGAAAGTGACTCCGTATTCCGGATAGTTGTCCCTTAATTGCTCTTTCTTTATGTTCTTGAGCTTGCCGTCGTTAAAGACAATGACGTTGATGCCAAGCTCTTCCCTTACAGCTGTTGTGAAATCACCCATGAGCATCCCGAATCCACCGTCTCCTGTTACACAGATGACCTGTTTGTCAGGATAGTCAAGCTTTGCTGAAAGGGATGCAGGAAGTGCAAAACCCATGCTCGCGATGTTTGCTGACATGAATGTCCTCTGTCCTTCACAGACGAACTTCTTGTAGAACCAGTATGTATGGTCTCCAACATCGACACAGATGATGGCATCTTTGTCTGCATGACGTTTGATAGCTTGCACAATATAGCCGGGATTTATTGGTATGGACAGGTCATTGGCATCGGTTTCCAATTCTTCCCTATGTATCTTTTTCATCCGGTCGATGTTCTCCAGGAACTCTTTGTTCTCATTCTTTTCATCTATCTGAGGCAACAGTTCCTTAAGTACAAGATCTGCGTCGCCGACAATTCCAACATCCACATCAAAGGTCTTTCCTATCTTTGTAGGGTCGATATCGATCTGGATTATCTTTATGCCAGTAGGTACGAGGTTAGCCTGTCTGAAACCGGAACCAATTATGACTATCAGGTCAGAATCCTTGATCGCCTGTGCAGAATGTTTTGATCCGATGGACCCCAGGACGCCTACGCTGAAGCGTTCGGTCTCATGGATCACACCCTTGGCTCTTGATGTGGTTGCAATGGGAGCTTTAATTTTTCGTGACATCTCCAGCAGCAGTTCCTTGCTGTGCCGGGAACCCCATCCTGCAAAGAGGGTCACTTTTTCACATCCGTTGATAAGTTCCGCTGCCCTTAGTACATCCTCCTCCTTTGGAGATGTCTTGTTCCTGAAAACTCTCTTTTCAGGCAAATAGATCTTACCACCAAGTTTCTCGGCAAGAATGTCTGTAGGGGTGCTAAGAACCGAGACTCCCGGTTTTCGGTGTGCGTACTTAACTGCCGTGGTGAGTAACTTTAATGCCTGTTTATCCCTGGCAATGGTCTCGGCAAATTCAGTGAATGGCTTGAACAGCTCGATCTGGTCGATCTCCTGGAATGCTTCGCTTCCAAGGTATACTTCCGGCACCTGACCTGCAAAAGCAAGTACGCAACTCCTGTCGGTGGCAGCATCCATCAATCCGGTTATCAGGTTGGTACAACCGGGTCCGGCAATGGAAATACACACTCCGAGTTCGGATGTCATCTTTCCATGTGCTGATGCCATGAATGCAGCTGTTTCCTCATGGCGTGTGAGAATGAAACGTATATTTTCGCTCCTTCTGATGGCATCGATAAGTGGAAGATTTGAATCTCCTGGTATGCCGTAAACGTATCTTACACCAAACGCTTCCAGTTGCTCGACGATCTTGTCAGCAACAGTTGTCTTTATATCCTGATCTTCCTTTGCACCGCCTTCCTTGACAAATGCGGATTTCGGTGCTCCGCAGACCGGGCAGGTGTAAGTATCGGGCAGGGAGTCAAAATCCTGCCCTTCTGCTTCTTCGTCATATGTCCAGTTGCAAACCGAACATTTGTATTTACCCATGTCATCCCTCGCAGTCGTTCGGATCAGTTCTTCTCATCCTTGAACTCGACATACCAGTGTTCGCCATTACAGAACGGCTTGTTCTTTGAAGCACCACATCTGCAAAGAGTGTAGTGTTCCTTAGATTCAGGGGTATTTCCATCAGGATCATCAAGTTCGACCCCGCCTACTACTTCATAGGGTCCATCCTTTGAGATAGTAACTCCAGGTTCTCTGTCAAGTTCCTTGTGTAGCACACCATCTTTTGTGTAGCTAAGGGCACCTGATGGGCACATCTCGATAACTCTCATTATGTCTTCCACACTGGCTCCTTCAGGATCGATCCATGGTTCCTGCTTCATCCTGAATACTGATGGGAGGTTGTCTGTACAGTATCCTCTGTGGGAACAGACTCCCCTATTGTCGTGGATAGTAATATCTTTTCCAACATAGTCATCCACTTTGTCAGGTTGCCTGCCTTCGAGCTTCTCGCCGGTGAAACCTACCTTTACATGTGTACCGTCGCAGAAAGGTTTGGTTGATGACTGTCCACAGCGACACATGGCTACCATGGGCTTTGGTTCAAAAGTATCTCCTTTTGAGTTCTTCAGGTTGTTAAGGTCCTTTGCAAGGTAAGGACCGTTAGTTGATGGCTGGATGCTTGTTTTATTCTCTGTCATTTCTAAGTTCCCCCTTATGTCAGATAATTCATTATTTGTCCATATGGACATCCAGTTGTGGGTATGGAATTTCGATGTCTGCTTCTTTGTATGCATTCAGAATTCCGTTGGTAAGATCGCCTTTGACACCCCAGTAATCCGATGTATTTGCCCATGCACGAAGCTGGAGATTTATAGATGAATCTGCAAGTTCAGTAGTGACAACAGCAGGTGCAGGGTCAGCAAGGACCATTGAGTTGTTCTTCATAAGGTCCATAGCAACCTGGATGGCCTGATCCAGCTTTGTGTCGTAACTGATGCCAACGTTAACATCAACTCTTCTGGTAGGCATTCTGGTCGCATTCTCGATGGCGCTTCCCCAAATGACCTTGTTAGGAATGGTAATGACCTTGTTATCGGGCGTAAGCAATTCTGTTGCCATAAAACCAACAGCACTTACACTTCCTGAGTAGCCTGTCACTGATACATATTCTCCTTTGTCGAATGGTCTCAGTGTGGCGAGCCATATGCCTGCTGCAAGATTTGTCAGTGTGTCCTGCATTCCGAAGCCAAGTACCAAGCCTATGACTGCTGAAAGCCCGACTACTATCGAGCTAATATCAGGACCAAGTGCTGATACCGTTGCAAGTATGACTGCAACATACAACAATGCCAGAACGAACCTGGACAGGAATTCTGCTACAAGTTCGGGCAGTTCTGTTTTTTGAAGTCCGCTCTTAAATATTCCCGCTATGATCTTTGCTATAATGATACCTACAACAAGTATTACCAAGGCTGATAGCAAATCAAAATATGTCAGATTCATGTATGGTAGATTTTGTGATAGCATGTGATCAACTCCCTTAATTTTAAAACAATACCCATTATTTGTTGGTGTTGATGTGTATATAAGGGTATTGTAAAATTCTCTGACAGGGATGTTCTATGGGGTCTGCATCTCATCGATTTACGATCTGATGAGTTCGATAGGTTTTGTTTTGGTATTTATATGTGGGGTTATGCAACATATTGGTCATGCTATAGTTCGATTTACTTTATCCATTAATTCAATTTTATTTTCAAAAGTTACAAAATATCGTGAATAATCATTGACAAATATCTTTTTATAACATCACTCCTTTTAGGGGGCTGACTCCAAACGGGGAGGCGTGTCTGATGATACTCCTCCTCCAACTCTTTTATCTATGTTTTCTGTTGTTTCATTTTGCTTTTAATACTCCAGCTGTTGCTCTTTTTTAGAATTTGTAGTGTTGTTCTGTTTGTATATTTTGTCAGTTGAGATTAATTCTAACGCGCGCATTTATCGACAAACACAAATCAAAATGGTCGTACTTGCCAGCAATGTCAAAAACCTTATATAATACTTAGAATATTAGAAAATCGAACTATTAGTTTATCAAACAATTCGATTATCTAATTGTTGCAGTTTCAACGTTGAGTACTGGGTTCAGGAGGTACAATTTGGATAAAATTGAGCAATTCGTCAAATTACATGTGGAAATGGAACATCTCAAAAGAAAATTAGAGGGTAACATGACTGAATGTTTCCTGAAATATGAAGGTTGTACCAGTGCACATAAGACCATGAACAAGGCCCTTCTTCTCATATAGGAAGAGGGCGAGATCATGCCTTCTACCCTTGCAAGGTTCCTGGAACTCAAAAAGAGCAGTGTTACAAGCCTTATCGACAGTCTTGAAAATGAAGGTTTTGTCTGTCGGAAAGGCGATCCTTCCGATCGCAGGAAAGTGTTGATATCTGTTACTGAAAAAGGTGTGGAACACACTAAGAAGATCATCCATAAAATGTTCTCAGTAGCTAAAAAATGTATGAGCGATCTGGATGATGAAACGCTTGAAAAGGCTATTGAAGCACAGCTGATCCTACTCAAATTACAGCGCCACATGTATGATCGGTCGGTTGAACTGATCGACCAGAAATGTTCTCCTGAGGCCATGGTCAACAATAATTAATGAGGAGGCGACCACCATAAAAAATGTATTCGAAAAACTGGGGATATTTATTGAGAACAATACTATCCCTATAATATTAGTGGCATTATTGCTTGTCCTTGTTTCTGTTCAGGGTGCACAGAACATCACTATGGAATCGGGAACTGAAACATTTGTTGAGAAGACCTCGCAATTGTATCAGGACTTTGATCATCTTTATATGAATATTTTTGGTACTGAAGCCATTGTCATAATGGTGGAGGACGGTCAGGTAAGTGATCCTGCCTTGTTACAGGCAATGGATCGGCTTGGCCACATGTCTTCTTCACTTCCCGGTGTGGTGGGGGTGCAAAGTGTTTCATCGGTTGTCAAAGATGCCAATTTCGCTCTTACCGGTGAAGCAGTACTTCCTGAAGACAAGGTAGAGTTGGAGTCTTTTATCACTCACTATGTTCCTGAACAACTGATGCCAGACAGTACTCACACACTTATCTATGTTGAAATAGCAGGTTCGGTAAGTGATGATCAGAAACAGGAGATATTAAGGGAGATCGAGACATCAGTTGCTCTGGCAGAATTCCCTCCTGATTATAATATTATAGTAACAGGGGAGCCGGCTTTCATGGTTTCCATGAACAATGCCATGATGTCAAGTATGGCTGTACTGCTTGGGCTTTCGGTCGTCCTGATGATCGTTGTGCTATATCTTGTGTTCGGCCATGTCCGGTGGAGACTTATGCCCCTTGCTATTGTATTGCTGGGTATAATCTACACTTTCGGTGCCATGGGTTATCTGGAGATACCAATGACCATGGTCTCAATGGCAGCCTTCCCTGTGCTTATAGGGCTGGGTATCGATTATGCCATCCAGTTCCATAATCGTATTGAAGAAGAACTTGAGCGTGGTGAGACGCCGGCAGAGGCAGTGGTGGATACTATCAAACACACCGGTCCGGCTGTCCTGATCGCACTTATAATTACGGCACTGGGTTTCTTTTCCCTTTTGACATCAAGCGTGCCCATGATACAGGACTTTGCAAAGCTGCTTCTCATAGGTATTGTGATGTGTTTCCTTGCTTCCCTGTTCGTCGGTGTGACCGTGATATATGGTCTTGACAACATGCAATCCATACGCAAGGAGAGGTTCGGACATTTATCCCTGACCGGCAAAAGTAAATCAAAGACATCATCCTCGGATTCCGGTGAAGCTAAGCCGGATATGCTGGACAGGTTCCTGGGTCGTACTACCCATTTCACTATAAAACATCCTTTCATGATCCTGTCGATTGCCGTTCTGGTCTGTGCCGGTGGTCTGGTGGCTGATACCCAGGTTCCTATTCAGACAGATACGGAAAGCTTTGTACCGCAGGACCTGCCGGCATTGGTCGACCTGAAACATCTTTCTGATATTACAGGAGGCGAGGACCAGCTGAACATTATTATAAAGACCGATAATGTTGCTGATCCTGATACTCTGAAATGGATGGATGAGTTCAGTATTCACGAAGTGGATAACCGGAACAGTATCCTCGGGGCGGAAAGCATGGCAACTGTCATTAAGTCAATGAACGGTGGCGTGATCCCCGAAAGTGAAAGTGAGATCAGGTCGTTGTATGAACAGATGCCTGCCCAGCAGAAAGACCGTTTCATGTATGGGGAGAATATGCTCTTGCTTAACCTGAACATTGGTGATGCAATGGGAAGCCTTGGTATGGAAGGGATCGAAGTTCTTACGGATGTTGTAAGGGATGACATGCTGTGGATGTCCCCGCCTCCGGGGATGACTGCTACAATAACCGGAAGCAGTGTAGTTTTCACAGAGGTCATTGGAGCTCTCACTTCAGGAAGGGTCTTTATGACATATCTGGGATTGGGGCTGGTATTTGGTGGATTGCTTTTGATCTACCGTGATCTTCTCAAGGCCCTTGTTCCGGTAGTGACAATGTTCATGGTTGTCGGCTGGTCAGGAGGACTGATGTACCTGATGGGTATGGAATACACACCAATGACAGCTACACTGGGTGCACTTATCCTTGGTGTGGGTTCTGAGTACGCTGTACTCATGATGGAGCGGTATTTCGAGGAAAAAGAAAAAGGTGCCACTCCTGAAGAAGCAATGACCGAAGCAGGTGTCAAGATCGGAAAAGCTATCATCACTTCCGGACTTACGACGCTGTTCGGTTTTTGTGCACTGGTAGCATCCGATTTCAATATTATCAGCAGTTTTGGAATGATCACTGTAATAGATGTAGGGCTTGCCCTGTTCGCAACATTTGTGATCTTCCCGCCTGTGATGGTATTGCTCGACAATTTCCGTGAAAAGAGGAAATCAAAAAAGATAATACTTGATGGATCATTTGAGGATGATATATCAACGACAGAAACTGGAAAATATGGAACTGATCCGGGGGCTGATGCCTTTTGATGACGAACTGTAAAAAAACACAAAAAAACAAATATGTGAATTCAGCGGTCATGATGGCTGTTCTGCTGACTGCGGCTTTGTTTGCGGTCACTGCATCTCCTGTAGGAGCAAAAGAGTTCATACAGCCGACCTATGAGTTCTCTACCAATTATTATGATGCCTACGGTGAACCTGATATCTATGCTTCCGTTCTTGGTGACACTGTATTTGAAAGGGGTGAGACTACACAGGTCCGCATTGTCCTTTCGAACAGAGGTGTACTTTATGGATTCAAGGCTAAGGCCGATGTAGGGACAAGCGAGAAGGACCATGCAAAGTCTTTAAAGGAAATTGAATATGAGTCTTTGAGGACGACTGCTTTTGGGGTTAAGGCTGAGATGGTCTCGACCATAGATAATATAGAGGTCGACCCGACAACAAGTGTTCAGACACTTGACAAGCTATACCCGGGAGTACTGCCAGATGATCCGATGTCTTTTACCATCACGATCTCAGACAATGCACCTGCGGGTAATTACGTGCTTTTGTTGCCTGTTAGTTATGAATTCCAGAGTCAGGTCGAGATGACCGATGGAAGTACTGTGAGGCTTGGCTTGCCTGATCTTGATCATACAACATTTTACAAGACAAGGAATACTACACTTCAGATCCCACTGGTGATTGAGCCAGCTGCAAAGTTCGCGGTGTCCGATGTGGAGGGTGAACTTACATCCGGGCAGTCAGGTATCATTAATGTGACCTATACGAATGTGGGTGAGGTTGAAGCAGTTGATGCTTTTGCCCGAATAATTGTTATGAAACCACTAAGTTCCGACAGGTCAGTCGTGAACCTGGGTACTATTGCACCGGGGGAGAGTAAGACTGCTTCATTCGATCTTGCTGCGGAGATATCTGCAGTGGAGAAGAATTACGGAATTGATAGTGAGATCAAGTATTGTGATGAGGACGGCGAGATCGAGTTCTCGGACAACATTATTGTTGAGGTTCCGCTCAGGTCAAGGGAAGCCCGTATCAGCATCACGACGCTGGCACTTGCAGGAATACTCCTGATCGGAGCTTACATGGGATACAATACAATGCGGAAGAAGGATGACAAAAAATAACACTTTGGCTGAAAAATTATCAAATTAACACTATGAAGAGGACTAATTATGTTTAAAATGACAGATTCCAGATACGCTGTGGCAATTATGGCTTCACTTGCTGTATTGCTGCTTTTTGCAGCCCCGGTCCATGCGGAGTTTACGGCAGCTAATGCGGAACTACCTGATTTCTTCAATTTTGATGAGAACTACTATACTGTATATGGTGGTCCCGATGTGACTGCGACTCTCGTCGGTGATAACGAATTCGAACGCGGTGATACTGTCACACTGAACCTCGATCTTATGAATAAGGGTCTGATCACAGGTTTCAGGTCGGAGGAAGATGATCTCTACCTTACTGAGCTGGAGCAGAAGTTGCAGAGCACTGAAATGTCCTATGAGTCCCAGCGAACGACAGCTATCGGTATTGTTGCTGTTCTGACCTCTCTTGATCCTGCTGTCAAAGTAAAGTCCGGTCCTCAGGAAGCAGGTACTCTTGTATCAGGGCAGAAGACCGATTCACCTGTCCAGTTCAATGTAGACATCTCAAAGAACGCAGAGTCCGGTCGCTACCCGATGCGTCTTGATCTCTATTACGGATACCAGAAGAATGTCCAGATAAATGGTGACAATGAGACTGATCTTGGCATTACTAATATGGAGGTCGGACTCTGGTATGATGTAGGTGCGCAGAACACTACCTTCGATCTGTTTGTGAAGGATGAGGCAAGGTTCGAGGTAACTAATGTATCCGGTGACCTGTATCCTGACACAGAAGGTCTGTTATATGTTACCTTTGAGAATGTGGGTGACCTTCCTGCAAAGGATGCTACTGTGAGGATCAGTGCTGCTGATCCGTTCAGCACTACCGATGACCAGGCATTCTTGGGTACACTTGATTCCGGCGAGAGCACTGTTGCAGTGTTCAAACTAAAGGTCGATGATCTTGCAGTACCGAAGGCTTATGCACTGAACAGTGAGATCAAGTATGAGGATACTGATGGACATGACAGTATCTCGGACACGGTGAAGATCAAGACGGAAGTCCTTCCTGCATCTGCAAATGACAGTGGCTCCGGCATGACTGGCATCATTATTGGCGCACTACTGGTAATAGTGATCGCTGGTGGAGCTTATTTTGTTTATCGCAGCAGGTCTTCAAATAACAGCAACGATGAGTGATCATTTCTCTCATCGTTTTCTTTTTATTGACAGGTTTCGTGTTCTTTCTATGATGTTCCTGACCTTTTTAGATCAGTACTAATATGGTATGATACTATAATGGTTGAAATCACTTATATATTAGGAATGACATGGTATCACAAACTTCAGAGTAGTTACGTTGAATTCGTATAATTATATTAGATTACACTTTTATTTTAGCCCGATAGGGAGGGAAATCAAAAATTGAGTCAGCCTTGTGTTAATATTGGCATGGTAGGTCATGTCGATCATGGGAAAACGACGCTTGTAAGCGCGTTATCTGGAGTATGGACCGATACTCATAGTGAAGAGTTGAAGCGTGGTATTTCGATCAGGTTAGGGTATGCAGATAGTACCTTCAGGAAATGTCCAACTTGCCCCGAACCCCAGTGTTATACTGTAGCCAAGAAATGTGAGCACTGTGGTGAAAAGACCGAGGATATGAGGACCGTATCTTTTGTGGATTCCCCTGGTCACGAGACATTGATGGCCACAATGCTTTCAGGTGCTGCTATCATGGATGGTGCTATCCTTGTGATCGCTGCGAACGAGGAATGTCCGCAGCCACAGACAAAAGAGCACCTCATGGCTTTGAATATCATTGGTATCGAGAACATTGTTATCGTCCAGAACAAGATCGACCTTGTTCCAAAGGAGAAGGTTATCGAGCATTATCATCAGATCAAGGAGTTCGTTAAGGGGACTGTTGCTGAGAATGCACCTGTCGTTCCTATCTCTGCACAGCAGAACATCAATATCGATGTGCTGATCGATGCGATGAACGAAATGATACCAACACCTGTGCAGAAACTTGACAAGCCTGCACATATGCTTATTGCAAGATCCTTTGACGTCAACAAGCCGGGAACAGCTATCGATAAGATCGCAGGCGGTGTTATCGGTGGAACACTTACAGCAGGTTCTTTGCATCCGGGTGATGAACTTGAGATCCGTCCGGGACGCAAGGTGGAAATGGAGAATGCTATCCACTGGGAGCCTATATTCACTACTATCAACATGATCGCTGCAGGTAGCGACAAGGTAGAAGAAGCAACTCCTGGAGGATTGCTTGCATTGGGTACAGGACTGGACCCAAGTATCACAAAGAGCGATTCGCTCACTGGGCAGGTTGCAGGTGCACCAGGCACATTACCTCCGACACGCGATTCATTCACTATGGATCTGAAGCTTCTCGAGCGTGTGGTCGGTGTTTCAGATGATGAATCAATTGGTAATATCAAGACCAGTGAACCATTGATGCTCAACGTTGGAACTGCTACTACTGTGGGTATTGTAACAAGTGCCAGGGAAAATGTTGCTGAGACCAAGCTCAAGAGGCCGGTCTGTGCTGAAGTTGGCTCTATGGTTGCTATCAGCAGGCGTGTTGGTTCCCGTTGGAGGCTTATAGGCGTGGGAGTCATTAAGGCTTGAATGTTATAATAGATACAAACGGTTTAATGATACCAGTTCAGTTCAAGGTCGATATCTTTTCAGAACTGAAACGTCTGGGTTATAATGAGCTCATTGTTCCCCAGGCGGTTATAAATGAGATAAAGATCCTGGTCAAACGGTATAAGGGTGAGAACAGAACAGCGGCAAAGGTTGCACTTTCATTATCTGACAGATGTACCATTGTGGACCGGACAGGTAGTGCGGATGATGTCATCCTCCAGCTCGCTCTTGATACCGGAGCAGCAGTGTTGACCAATGATGTCGTTTTGGTCAAGCGCCTGAAGGAAATGGATGTGATCGTTGTGCGTTTGCGCCAGAAGAACCGTTTGGATATAACATGATCATCATTTCATATTACACTTATAGTGGCAATTTAGATTAATGCAGGGCATATTGGAGATCGAGATATGTATAAAAGGATGAAACTTGCGGACACGGTCCGTGTGGCTCCTCGCCTTTTGGGTGAGGATGTAGGGGTCAGTGTAAAGGATGCACTAAAGGAGAAACTTGAGGGCAGGGTCGATAAGACACTTGGTGCAATTGTTGCGGTCACGGATATTGAAGAAGTTGGAGAAGGTCATATCCTTGTTGGTGACGGAGCGGTCTATTACGATGTTGTTTTCGATGCTATTGTGTTCATCCCACAACTTCAGGAAGTCATTGAAGGATTGGTAGTCGAGACAGTTGAGTTCGGTGCTTTCGTCAGCATAGGTGCCATGGATGGTCTTTTGCACGTAAGCCAGGTCACTGACGACTTCATGTCATATGACGGTAAGCACGGCAGGCTTCTGAGTAAGACCGGAGATCGTATCCTTTCAGAAGGCGACAAGGTGCGTGCCCGTATAGTTGCTGTAAGCACTAACGAAAGAGAGCCAAGGGACAGTAAGATCGGATTGACCATGCGTCAGCATGCTCTTGGAAGGCTGGAATGGCTGGAAGATGCACGCAAGCCAAAATCCGATGAATCTAAAGAGTGAACCGGAGTGTATCTATAATGGTAGAACAGGTATGTCGTGAATGTCACAGGGTGGTAACAGGTCAGACCTGTCCGGTCTGTGGTTCAAGCAATTTGAGCTCTGACTGGAGCGGACTTGTTATTATTGTGGATCCTCAGCGATCTAAGATCGCAGAGATGATCGGTGTGACAGTTGCCGATAAGTATGCTTTGAAGGTGCGGTAAATTTGGGTTTACAGATCTTTTTACCGGAGAGTCTTCGACATCTTTTCCGGGAACCTTTTGGTATCCTGTATGAAGGTGTTGGCGGTGATGCCGTCAGAAGTTCGGTAAAGGATCTCGGCAATCCCACAAAACTTATATCTGTGGGTGATGTTACTACTTTCCACTTGCTCGAATCAAACATCATTCCAGATGTACTGATCGTGGACGATAGGACGAAAAGGGCACCGGCTTCCTCACAGGTTGTCGATGGTACGAAACATCAGGGATTTGTTGAAATTTCCGTCGATAATCCTGCTGGTGTGATCACCGAAGAACTGATATCTGTGATAGGCGATGCATTAGTGTCCGATCGGAATGTCCGGATATTCGTAAAAGGCGAAGAGGATCTTGCGGCTTTACCTGCGATGATGATGGCACCTCTCGGTTCGGTTATCATGTATGGGCAACCGGATAAAGGTGTAATGCTTGTAAGGGTCACAGAATCCAAAAAAGCAGAAATAAAAGATCTATTTGATAAAATTCTTGAAAAACAAGATAATAAAGAACAGTTCAATAATGTGCGGAGGAAATTAAATGGATATTAATATTACAGAAGATAAAAACAACGCACTTCTCAACAGAAGGGAAGTGAAGTTCGATGCTGCATTCGAGGGTGCAACACCTTCAAGGCTCGATGTCAAGAACAGACTGGCTGCAATGCTGAACGTGCCACTTGAGCTCGTCATTCTCCAGAAGTTCGAGAACAGCTACGGTATATCTGCAGCTGAAGGATACGCAAAGATCTATGAAGATGCAGATCGCATGAAGGTTGTAGAGAAGGAATATGTCCTTAAAAGGAACGAACTTCCAGAACCTGAAGTTGTCGAAGACGAAGCATCCGAAGAACCAGCTGAAGAAGCATAAGATAGTGAGTGATCATAATGGCAGTTAAAGACTACTACAAAGTAACCGGCGATTCCATCGAAAGGCTCAGGCAGTTCTGCCCACGCTGTGGCGATGGTGTATATCTTGCAGACCACAAGGACAGACTTACCTGTGGCAAATGCGGATACACAGAATTCAAGAAATAATTATAATTTTATGCATCGCAACGTTGTGTTGTGATGCGTTTCTCTTTTAATTTAGATATTTATTATCAAAGCATCCATTTTTAATTTAGATGTGCAGTATCAACGCACCATTTTTTAATAACTGCTCTTCTCATTCATCAGGTTCTTCAAGTCCTTTTTCCACTCTGTAATTGTGGAGTGCAAGTTCTATGGTGGTATGAAGACTGTTTTCCTCGAAAGGCTTGATAATATAACCATAAGGCTTTGTCCTTTTAGCTCGGTCCAGTATCTTTTCATCGGAATATGCCGTAAGGTAGACCACGGGGACATCAAAACGCTGTCGTATCTGTTCAGCAGCTTCGACACCATCCATATCCCCTTTTAGCATTATGTCCATCAACACAAGATCCGGAAATGTGATCTCTGCTTTACTGATGGCCTCTTTTCCAGTAGATGCAATGCTGGGTACAAGGTATCCCATGTTCTTCAGCATCTTCTTGATACCTAAGGCAACGATCTTTTCATCTTCTACGACCAGGATCTTAGTTTGAGTCATCGATTCCCTCTCATATTTCATATTTTTCTTCTGTGAATTGTATTATGAACTTTGTTCCCTTCTCTTTGTCAAGCGTGATCGTTCCATCGATCTGCTCGACGAGGTTCGTCACAAGCTGAAGTCCAAGGGATTCGGTCTCTCTGAAGTCAATATCTTCAGGTATTCCACATCCGTTGTCGCAGACAGTTAGTGTGAAGTTGTCTCCAGCATGCTTTATGTCTACCGATATAGTACCCTTGTCCTTTTTATCCTCGAAGGCATACTTAAGTGAGTTCGAAACAAGTTCGTTGATAATGATCCCAAGCGGCACTGCTGTATCCATGTTCAGGAAAATATCTTCCACTTTCAGGTCTATCTTTATGTCACGGTTGCCGACAACGTATGATTGTGACAGGTAATTAATTAGATTCTTAGTATAGTCTGCAAAGTCAATGCTTTCCATATCCTCTGACTGGTATAGTTTTTCATGCACAAGTGCCATTGTTCTGACCCTGTCCTGACTATCCCTGAAAGCTTCCTTTACCTTTTTATCCTTGAATTTATCAGATTCCAGGTATAATAATGTGGATATGACCTGCAGGTTATTTTTTATACGGTGATGGATCTCTTTCTTGCGAATATCCTCTATTTTTATAAGAGCCTCCTCCGCACGCTTTCTTTCGTCGATGTTTACAATGATTCCTTGCAGGTAGTTCACGTTCCCATCTTCATCACGACGTATGAATGTCCTCTCATCTGCCCAGAGGACAGTACCGTATTTGGTCAGGATCCGGTATTCGATGTTGAACTGATTGTAACCTTCGTCACATTTTTTTTGTAGTTCGGCTTCAACTCTTGGAAGGTCCTGTGGGTGGACAATATCTCCATACTTTACTTTACCAGATGCAAAATCTTCAAGTGAGTAACCAAACTGTGATATATTCTTTGATACGAACTCAATAGGCCATCCCTTTTCTGCTCTCCATTTAAATACGACAACAGGACTGTTCTCGACGACCCGCTCCATCTCTTCTTTCATCTGGTTGGAGTGCTCAAGCTCTTCTGCATACTTTATTAGTTCCTGTTTGGCTTTTTTCTGTTCAGTAGTGATCTTGTATAGGGCTTGCCTTGTTTCTTCAATACCATCAGTGAGTATCCTGAAGTCACCTTCTCCTTTGATACTTATTTTTTGTGTAAAATCTTCTTTCTGGAAAGCCATCAGCACTGAATTGGATTCATCAATAATGTTATTGAGCTTTTCAGCAAATCTGTCAAGGGTGTCACCCAGATCTTTGAAGTCACCTTTGAGACCGGGAGTTACACGGGTTTCAAGTTCTCCTTTTGCAAGACCGTTGGCTACGTGCATGGTTTCAGCCATGGGTTTTGTGAAGGCATCCAGGATCTCGTTCAACCCTGAAGGTATGTCCTTGAAATCGATATCTACCTCGGTGTCAGCTCGGGCATATATCTTCCCTCCCACCGCTGCATCGGAGACATCCTTAAAACTGGCTACGATCTCATTGATAGGTCTTGTGACAAAGCCTGCAATAAGGGCGGCAAGTCCTGTCATGAATATAATGGATATGGTAGATATCACGATGAGGTTATTACGAAGCTCAACAACACCTGCAAGCATCTCCTCTTTCGGAACCACAAGTATAAATGAAAAATCACCGGTCTTGATCGGTTCATAGAACATTACGACCTCTTTTCCTGTGGTAGGGTCGATAGTATCTATATATCCTCCTTCTCCTCCTTTGATATCATCTGACATGGCGGTTATTTCCGGGACATTGAAATCATAGAGGGTTTTGTAACCGATCCAGTCCTTCTGTTCGGGTTGTGAGACCAGGATGCCTGTATTTCCTGTCATGAACGCATACCCTGTATCGAATGCCTTTACTTCGCTTACCACTTCATCAAGGTATGTAAGGGATACATCCACACCTCCAATACCGATAAATTCCCCGTCCTTTATTATGGGGGTCACGTAACTTACTATGAAAACCCCTTCATAGAAGTAAGGATCAATGATTTGTTCTTCCTTCAGTTTCTTTGGTAACTGGTAGTAATCGGAAGTATCATAATTGAGTAGTGGATCAAGTTGAAGATCACCGCTGATCCTGTTCCAGTATGGGATGAACCTTCCCGTGGAATCATGTCCCGGTGCATTTACAAAAGTCCTGTCATTGCCATCAAAGGCATTTGGTTCATAACAAACATATGTTCCAAGGAGGTCCGGGTTCTTGACCGCTAATTCCTTCAATATATCATTGACCTCATCCCTGTCAGCAGTTTCATATGCTGCCAGAGAATTTGCGATCGTCTGACCTATTGCATGGTTCTTTCGCATGTCAACATCAAACTGGTTCGCGTAACCTCTGGACTTTTCTATGGATTGTTCGTAGGCCAGGTCAACTTCCTGGTTGGTAACAGTGGATATGATGACAGCAGTTGATGTGACTAGTACCAGCAGGACACCTATCACAATGAAGAGGATCAATTTGGACCTGAGGGGTACGTTTTTCCATTCTATTTTTCTCAAAGCCATATTGGATCTTCCTTATTAGATATCTTTCAACTGGCGGGATCGTTCCTGGTAATATGAGAACAATTCTTCACCCCAAATGCGTGCACTATCATCAAAGCTCATGATCTTCCGGTGGTCGTATCTGCCATCCTTGTTGAAGAGGCATATGTAAGTAAACCGTTCTGTGACAGATACGGTCGTCAGTTTGATACTATCGTCACATACATGAAGTTCCGTATTATCGGATGATGCGAGCAGTTTAAGATGGTCAAGGCAATCATTCTTCATTCGATTGAGGACAGAGTCCGTAAGGATGAGTTCGAACTTAATACCCCTTTCAATGATTTCTGAAAATAGTTCCGGGTATAATGGGTGAAAATATGATGCAAACATCTTCACATCTTCTGACCTTGTCAGGTTCTCTGTAAATTCGACAGGGAGGTCGAACATGTGGTTCAGGTCAGGTTCTATCAGCATGCATTGTCCCAATTCGCCCAGCCTGTACGCAAGAGGTTCCGGTATTGCTGAAAGGTCCCGGGTAGCCCAGTACTCCCTGTTCTCCTCTATTACTTCAAGCGTCTTCAATAACGGGCTCATGTTCCTGACTATTATCCTGCCAACATCAGAAAGTTCATACTCATCGCTTTCATTCTGAATGATCATGTCCTGCTCTTTAAGTATCTTTATCTGGGGCATCATGGCCTTTGATGTGACATTGAGGGATGTCTTTATCTGGTCAATATTCCTTGGTCCCTCAACGAGCAGTAAAAGAAGGTTTTTCCTTTTTTCAGAAAGCCATATTGTGTCACTTAATGAGGATTTCATCGATACTCCTCTATAAAGTCCAGTATTAACATTAATGATTCTTTCGGTTGTTCTTCGGGAAGAACGGGCTTTATGGCATAATTCTGTTCTTTTTTCTAAATAATCCGGCTCATGATATTGATTATTCAGGAGACAATCTCTATCTTCATATAAACTAAAGCCTTTGGAAATTCTCATGCCTTTAGAATATCCAACGACACTGGTCATTCCCAATGGGCTTTTCCATTTCCAACATCAGTCGAACTTCCAACGCAAATTATGCTATATATGATTCTGGTTTTTCAATATATGGTGGTGAGGAGCAATCCTGCTACCATAATCATGTGGTAAATATTCCACAACTTTAATGGAGGTTGTAACACGACAAACGAGGAATTATTCAAAGCACTATCCGATGCGGTAGTAAGTTGCAAAAAAGATGGTGTAGTAGCTGCAGTAACCAAGGCAAAGGGCCAGGCTCCAGCAGTAGAACTTATCGACAACGGTCTTGCAGCAGGTATGAACGAAGTTGGTGTACTCTTCGAGAGAGGAAAACTCTTCCTTCCACACGTTATGATGGCAGCTGATGCAATGTCCGCTGGTGTAGAGTTACTTCAGGATGAGCTTGCATCTGGTGAAGGATCCGCTAAGCTCGGTGTTATTGTAAACGGTACCGTTGAGGGTGACGTTCACGACATTGGTAAGGCAATCGTATCAACAATGCTCCAGGCAGCAGGTTTTGAAGTCCACGATATTGGTAGGGATGTTCCACTCCAGAACTTTATCGACAAGTGCAAGGAAGTCAATGCTGACATGGTCGGTCTTTCCGCACTTATGACAACCACCCTTCAGGGCCAGAAAGAAGTTATTGAACTTCTCAAAGAGAACGGCATGAGGGATGGTATCAAGGTCATGGTCGGCGGTGCACCAGCAACAGATGCATGGGCAAAGAAGATCGGTGCAGACTGCTATGCAGAGAATGCAAGTGAAGCTGTAGTCAAAGCAAAGGAATTACTACTTTAATTGTGGGGTTTTAAAATGGCAACAGAATATTTCTTAAGAATGGGTGACGGTGCAAAGATCTTCATGAGCAAGGAAGACATCCGCGCTGACATCGAAGCAGGTTCCGCAGATGCAGCAGACCTCGGTGACATCGCTGCACTTACCGAAGACCAGATGGACAAGATGCTTGACATTATCACATCTCCTGGCAGGATCGTTGGTGTTGAGCCAGGCATGGAAGTTCCTGTAACTCACGATATCGGTGCTATCAGGATCGATGGTGACCAGGGTAACAGTGGTGTGGGTATTCCTTCAAGCAGACTTGTTGGTTCAATGGTGCACGAACGTGCATTTGGTGCAGACACAATGGAACTCGGTCACATCGACTACAGTTACAAGCCTGTAAAGCCTGTCATCTCTCAGGAATGCCAGACAATGGAGTCCTGCCAGCAGAACATGATCATTCCTATGCTCTACGGTGCAATGCCAAACATGGGTCTGTACTACACTCCTGATGGTCCATTCGAGAACCCAGGTGATCTCATGAAAGCATTCAAGATCTCCGAAGCACAGGATTCTATTTTCCATGCTGCAGAGCACGGTATCCGCGACATGACCTGGATCATGCAAAAACTCCAGAATGTTGGTTGTGACGGTGTCAACTTCGATACTATCGGTGCAGCCGGTGACGGTGACATGTATGCATCCCTTAATTCTATCGAAGCATTGAGGAAAGAATTCCCGGGAATCTACATTGAAGCAGGTATGGCAGGAGAACTCGTTCTCGGTATGCACGGAGAGCTTGAGTACGATGGTACAGTACTTGCAGGTCTGTGGCCACACCAGCAGGCACCACTTATAGCAAAGGCAGGAGCAAACGTATTCGGTCCCGTATGTAACACCAACACCAGCAGGACATCTGCATGGAACCTTGGTCGTTCAGTTACCTTCATGAAGGCAGCTGTTGAGGCATCAACAATTCCATGTCACGTCGATATGGGCATGGGTGTCGGTGGTATCCCAATGCTTGAGACCCCACCAATAGATGCAGTGACAAGGGCAAGCAAGGCAATGGTCGAGATCGCTGGTGTCGATGGTATATAGATCGGTGTTGGTGACCCAATGGGTATGCCAATCTCACACATCATGGCTTCCGGTATGACTGGTATCAGGGCAGCTGGTGACCTTGTTGCAAGGATGCAGTTCGACAAGAACATGAGAATCGGTGAAGCAAAGGACTTCGTTGCAAAGAAACTTGGTGTTTCACCTGCAGATCTCTCCGACGAATATGTCATGAGGGAACTCAGGGAAGAGCTCGACATTGGTGTAATCACATCAGTTCCTGGATGCGCAAAGGGTATTGCAGCTAAGATGAACATCGAGAAACTCCTCGGTATCGACATCAACTGCTGTGACAAGTTCAGGGAAACTATAGCTTAAGCTGTAATAAACCGTATATTGTGGCCGATATTGGCCTGACAGATGTCAGGTCATTTCGGTTTTTTCTTTATTGTTATAATGAAACGTTATTAAAAGGAGTGTGATGGAATATGTCTGAAGAAAAACCATCCGGCGTAGACTGGCACCACGCGGAGCAGTGTGCTAAAGTCGTCTGTGATACCGGTGAGCTTGAACGATCGATCGATTGGAAACAGGGACTGGCTATTGCTATTGGTGTACCTTTATTGATCTTGCCATCGATTGGTTATTTTGCTAGTTATCTATGGTCATTTGCTATTATTGTATGGGGTCTCTCTGTTTTTCAGGGATTTATGCAGAACCTCGCTTATGGTGAACTTGCAACAACTTTCCCTAACGCATCCGGTTTGCCTGGATTCGCACAGAATGTTTTCAAATCACCTAACCATGAAGGAAAGTATGACAAGGGTAAATTGATCGGCGGATTCAGTGCATGGAGTTACTGGTTCGCATGGAACCCTGTACTTGCTATCTTCGCAATTCTTGTAGGTTTCTATCTCCACAGCCTGTTCCCCGCATTGGCAGCCTCTTTCAGCCAGTATCAGCTTTCATTGGCAGCAGGTATTGTGATATTCGGTGGATTGATACTTGTTAACTACCGTGGACTTTCAAGTGGTGCGCTTGTAGGTTACATCCTTGCCGCTTTCTCACTTATTCCAATGGCAATTATTACACTGGCCCCTTATGTAACCGGTGACTTTGCAATGACTAACATCACCAGCACATGGTTGCCAACTGACTGGGCATGGGATTTCCATCATATCCTGATCCTGCTCGGTATCTTTGCAATGGCTCAGTGGAGTGCTTGCGCATGGGAAACTGCAGCCATCTATGGTCCGGAATATAAGAAGCCTGGCTCTGATGTACCAAAGGCATTGTTCTCCTGTGGTGCTATCTGTCTGGTGGCTTACATCCTTGTACAGATGACCATTACTGGTGTACTTGGTATCGATGGTATTGCCGCTGCACCAATTGATCCAATGCTTCCGCTTGCACAGGCAGCACTCGGTGATGTCGGTTCAACTGTCGCTATTGTCATGCTCATTGCAGCAATGGTCTTGATCATCCAGACCGCATACCTTGGTGCATCAAGGGCAATGCACTCAATGGCAACAGAAGGAAACCTTCCTAAGCTCTTCAAGAAAACAAATGCACACGGTACTCCTGTACTCGCAATGGTCATTATTGGTGTCTTCAACCTGATCCTGATCTCAATGGGTACTCCATCAGCTATCCTTGCTGCATCAGCAATCGGATATGTTTGTGCTAATGGTATCAGCCTTTTCGCATACGTAAAGGCAAAGAGAGACCCACACCTTGCTGGTCTTGACAGGCCATTCAAGGCACCAACCGGATGGAAGAACGTTGCATTGTTGTTCGGTCTCTTCAACCTTCCGCTTTGTCTGGTCGGTGTGATCTACCTTAACGCTGTTGAAGGTAGCTGGTACTCAACCGTTGTCGGAATAGGTGTGCTTGGTCTCTATGTTCCAATGTGGTTCTACTCACAGCACGAAGCTCATGTTGATAAGATCGCTGCTGTAAGCCTGATACCAGCAATTTCAAGGAAGAAATGATAAACAACTCCTTTATTTGTTGAAAGGTTCCCGGATGTCTCCGGGAACTGCTATATTTTTTGATATATAAATTTCGAATTCTTATTTAAAATTCAATTTATCTTTTGAACTGGGGTGGGTGCTATAATGAAAGGAATCGTAAATTTACCGGATCTTCAATATGAAATGCCCGAGGTGGTATTCGTGTGGAGGTCTGAATATGGCTGGCCACTTGAGTTCGTATCAGATAATGTATCCTTATTTGGTTATGAACCCGATGATTTTCTGTTTGGCGGCCTGTCATATGAAGATATAATTCATCCTGCTGATCTTGAAATGGTTAGAAAGGCCCTTCTGAAATACTCTGATAGTTTTGAAGGCGATCTCATGCAGGAATACAGGATAATGAAGGCAGATGGTGATGTCAGGTGGGTTCGTGAGAAGTCACAGATCATCTATGATAAGGATGGTCGCATGCAATGCCTGAAGGCGAAGGTCGTTGATATTAATGATGAGAAAAAACGTGATGATTTTATGTTCATTCAGAATGAGCTGGGTAGTGATCTCAGCTGGCCTGTAAATCTGGAGGAATCCATGGATGTCCTTCTTGAGCTGACAACTCAGCTCGATGCTATCGATATTTGTGCTTTATATGTGGTTGACGAGGTTACCGGGGGGCTGGTACTTGTGAACCATAAGGGACTTTCAAATGACTTTGTGAACAGTGTATCGTATTTTGGTGCTGATTCCGGTCAGGTGAACTTTGCACAGAAAGGCTTCCCTATTTACAAGCATTATTCTGAGGTCTATCCTTTCATTACGGGTGCACGGATGCAGGATGAGGGTTTGCAGGGTACTGCCATTATTCCTATCCATCATGAACACCACTTTGTAGGATTATTGATCGCGTCATCATCTTCAGAATTCATAATTCCTGAGAATGATCGTGACAGTCTTGATGTGATCAAGTCGTTAGCCGGTCTTATGATCAGTAATATGACAATGTCCGTAATGAGTGATGGTATGCATTACAGTACGGCATGAATGGAAGTATATTTGGGTATGGGTACGAAAACGGTCCCGTTTGGGATGATCTGGATATTACTATGAAAAGTAAAAAGATAGTTGTTGTTGAAGATGAATTGATCGTCGGTATGATGATCAAGTTGAAACTTGAGAAGATGGGTTACTCTGTAACTGGTTTTGCTTCAAAGGGCAAAGATGCTATTTCCATGGTGGGAGAGGTCCATCCTGATCTTATACTTATGGATATCAGGTTAAAGGGTGGAATGGATGGCATTGAAACCGCCATGAAGATCCGTGAGTTATACAGCATCCCCATAGTGTTTATCACCGCAGACTCTTCTAAGGCTACTCGTGAGAGGGCAAGCCTGGTAGGTCATCAGGGTTATCTGACGAAGCCCTTTATGGATGAAGATCTGGGGTATATTGTTCATTCTGTGTTTTACAACTCCGTGGATGGAGCAGGAGAAGTCAACGTTCTGGCCTGATCTGGGTTCAGGTTGAATAGTGCCTTCTCTTTCCTTTTCCACATATGTTCTTTATTTTTTCCACAATTTATTATTTTTTGCACATATGAGGGGTGCAATTCGATTTTATTGTATTTTCTCCCAAACGGTTATTCACCGTTTGCGTCTACTTTTTTTTAGTCTTTAAAGGTATTGTCCTAGCAACATATCGAAATATATATATACAACATCATCTTTTAGGAAAAACACTTCTAAATAACAAAACGAGTCGCGGTTTGTGTATATACGATACCGGTTGACTTCTCAACCTCTGTCGCATGCTTAGCCCCCTCATTGAGCGTGATAAAAAATGGTAGAAATAGAAGATGTTATTATTGGAGCTTTTGCATTTGCAGGAATAGCAACACTGGTCATTTATGTACTTACAAATCCTGGTGGAATGATCCCTCTAAACCTTCAGGATGTTGCAGTTGGTTCTTTCGTTGTCTTTGCACTGAGCAAAGTGTCCTTCCTGTCAAGTCTTTGATGGTGGGGCATTTTCCTCCATATGCTGACGTATGGAGGGCCAAGCCTACTCCATCGTATCTTTCTGTTTTACTGATAATTTCTTACCTATCCTCTCTATTTTCGTCGGTCGTTTATCCCCTTGCCTTCTCTGCCCGAACGCAGAATTTAAGTTCTATCCTTCATTGATATGTTCAAAAATCTATTCCCGGAGTTTGTCCTGTGAGCACTAATTGTTATGATGTCTGTAAGGTCTATGAAGAATGTTCAAAGCTTGGGCTAAAGGGAACTGTGAACGACCTGAAAGACAAGAGGCTAGCTGCGTGTTTGTATGCCTGTGAGTTAGAGTATCGGAAAGTAGTCGATGGAGAATAACTTTTCTCATTATCAAAATTTAGGTTATTGCAATATGCAGTAATATGTGTACATTGCTCTTTGGTTAAGGTGCTGTAAAAAGAGGTAAGTAGTATTCCGGTGGGGCTAATGTCCAGTACAAATATTTTATTTCCAGTAGCTTTCCACATAGGATTCTGTTTGCTGGATATATATGGGGTGACGTATCTTAGTAAAAATGGAACTATCGGGATCGTAGCTATCACGTTTCCCGTAAACCATCCTTCAAAGGCCAGAAAGAGTCCCTCATAATGGATAATTTCATTGATCGCCAGCATATATGAGTCCCATGAGGCACTCTGAGGTTGTTTAGGAATGTTGCAAAGACAAAGAAGCAGGCAACATACCTTCTTGTCCTTAGTCTTAAGTTCACTTTAAAATAGCTGAATGCAACAAGTGGTATAAGCCCCTGTCATAAGTCTGCAAGGGATAATATAAGGTTCATTATTTCTTCATTTTATTGCTCATGACCCAGAATACTATTGTACCTATAATCGCACCTATTATTGCACCTGCTACCGTGTAGTTAAATGATGCTTCTGCTATTGGTATCAACATCTCGTCTAAGCCGCTTAGATCTGCTCCCCTTGTCATGACTACGCCGAATGGGAGCTGGCCTATTTGTGGGGCTTCCGGTCTTAGTAAATATGCAATTAATGCGCCGATCAGCGTTCCTGCTAAGGGTAGCTGTGTTATTTGCTTTTGGTCCATTGTATCTCTCTTTGGTCATGTTGTTTTGATACGTTTTTTGGTAAATGTTATAGTTGTGTGCTTAATATATTTTTGCTGTCAGAATTCTCTGGATATGATCTGCAGGACAAACTGATCTCATGAAGTAGGAATTCATATCAAAAATAGATTTATCTCTATATACATTAAGTCCAAAAAGAGTGGGATTATAAAAAAGTTATTGGTGCTCCGATGGGGATTCGAACCCCAGTCACAGGAGTGAGAGTCCTGAATGATTGGCCGTGCTACACTATCGGAGCACACGGTTTTAGTGCTTTTCAGCATCCCCTAAAAGCAATCGATTATATTTATACTTATCGTCTTAAAAGGTAGTTGGAAGTTCGCTTAAGCGAACATTCCGGCTGGTACATTCACTTCTTCTTCTGATACGACCTTTTCGAATGCGTCGAGGAGATCTTTCATGGTAATCATGTCGCCTCTTCTTCTCAAGACGAACATACCTGCTTCCTTAACTATTACATTCAGGTCAGCACCACTCAGGCCGTCGGTCATGTTTGCGATCTTAGCGAGATCGAGACCTTCTTCGAGGGTCATTTTCCTTGTGTGGATCTTCAGGATCTCTTCCCTTGCTTTCTCGTCCGGCAGTGGCACTTCGATTATACGGTCGAACCTGCCAGGACGCAGGAGTGCGGGGTCAAGCAGGTCGATCCTGTTGGTTGCTGCCATTATCTTTACATTGCCGCTGGGGTCGAATCCGTCCATCTCTGCGAGAAGTTGCAACATTGTGCGGTTCACTTCTGCAGAACCTGTTGTGCCGTCGTGGGTACGCATACCTCCGACTGCATCTATCTCGTCGATGAACAGTATTGATGGGGACTTTTCCCTTGCGAGCTGGAACACGTCCTTAACAAGTCTTGCGCCCTCTCCGATGAACTTCTGCACGAGGTCTGAACCTGACATGCGGATGAATGTGGCATTTGCTCTTGATGCAACCGCCTTTGCTATCAGAGTCTTGCCGGTTCCCGGATTTCCGTACAGGAGAACTCCGCTTGGAGGTTCTATTCCGATGTTCTCGAAAAGTTCCGGTTCTGTCAGTGGAAGTTCAACTGATTCGATGACTTCCTTGAGCACATCGTCAAGGCCTCCGATCATGTCGTAGTCGATGCCTGGGGAATTGATAAGTTCCATGACCTGGGCACGTACATCTGCTGCCTTACTGATCGTGGATATGATAGAAAACGCTGCGTTAATACTCACGCGCATGCCTGGTTCAATGGTGCCCTGCATCCCTGGCGGCATCCTTGTCATAACCTCCTGGTTGTTGCCATGCTGTCTCAGAAGCACCATGTCGTCTTCTATCTCCATGACACTAGCAATGAACAGTGGTGGTGTGGTGAGGTGGTCCAATTGCTCCTTCAGTTTTTCGATCTCTGAAAGGTACTTGTTAGCCATCATATTGGCTTCAAGGAGCTTTGCTTTCATAGTTTCGTTCTGGACCTTCAGGACCTCATTCTCGTTGAGTATCGACTGGACGTCCATGTCTTCAACTTCTTCTGCTTCGCGGGTTACTTTGTCGGAATTCATATCCGGCACATCATTTCCCGTTGGTGATCCTGCACTTACGTCGGTCATGTTTCGTCCTTATAAACATCATGTAATATAAAAGCAACTGACTGGGGCAATAATGCTTTGTGCGGCAGGTGTTCGGATCGCGTCTGGATTTATATCTATTTGTTTTTACTGCTTTATTTTTAATTTAAAGTATTTTTATGTATTTTATGTGATTACTATTCATTTATGATTTTTATTGTATCTTATGAAGACTTAATAACTCTTTATTTTGTTTTTAAATAGATGATCACAGCAAAAATTGTATGAAAACAAACCCCTCTAGTTCCACTGGAGATTTAACTATGATATGTTGTGATTCTGGATTTTCTTGTTTTTAGACAAGTAAAATGGATATTTTTTAGAGCGTTTTTATTCATTTATTTTTAAAAATAAGTATTTTAAGGCCTTTAATTTAGTATTCTACAGATAATGACTTGTATTCCAATACCAACGCTTATATACAATTAAGTACAATGGATGTATTGCAGTTCAAATCATTTGTACTATCACAGTGCAAATCGATTGCGTGGAACTGTATTCACATAAAAGCTGAGCCATTATCTGAGGGGATGAATGGTTTGTGAATCCACCGATCTGAGGGGATGGATGGATACGCTGCAGAGGCGCAGAAGATGAAGATTCGGCTCGAAATAATCGATGACGAAGGAAAAGAAAACACCAGTATTGAATTTGCTGGTGAGAACGTAAAAGAACGGGTTATCAAGTTTATTGATACTTTAGATGAGGTGCAGCCTCGTTCGACCGGTTCTTCATCCTCCTATCTGCAATCTGAACAAAACGTTCAGCAACTGTTTTCACAACAAACTTCCGCGACAACTCCGGAAACTGTTGTTTCACAACCTCCACAGGTTGTACCACCACAATACTATCCTGTATCTGTGGTGCCAGTTCCACAACAAGCACAGCCTTATTGCCAGCCTGTGCAGATGCCGGTTCAACAAGCTCAACAGTACCCGCAGTACTATGTGCCTGTAAACCAGCAAACAGTTAATCCAACTGTGAATCCTGTGGTGAACCAGCCGGTTTGTTATCAACAACCCGTACAACCGCAGCAAGCGACTGTGTTTCCTGGTAACTTCGCTCCTGTTCGTCCAGTTCAGGGTGCTATGACAGAACAACAGGTTCCACAGGTTAACAACAATGCTGTTTCAAATGCACCACTTCGCGACAAGGTAAGTAATTCAAAGCTTACGATCAACGAAAGGCTTGAGCTTTTTCTGAAGTATGAGCATCCTCGTGATTGGTCCACTTCACAACAGGTCCAGCAGAACTACGAGCGTGTTTACGGTGAGATCAAGCTAAGCACAGTTTCTACATATCTCTCTCGTATGTATCGCAAGAACCTTCTGGAACGCCGTGGTAACCGCACACAGCGTGAATATCTCTACATCGGTGACAGGGAAGAGGTTGCTGCCCGGGCAGCACCGCAGGGATATGCTCCTGTCTGGCAGATGCAGAGGGTATAACTTTTATTGATCTGGGCGAATTGTTTCCTATGAGATCGGCAAATGATGATCTCGGAAAGCTTGTGATGATCGGTCCAATCCCTATAATATTCGGCAGCGACAGGAAAAGCTCTGTGTTCTCTATTATTCTTTCTATCATTCTGATGTTGCTATGGTTCGTACTGTTTCGCTGATCTTGCAGATGGATACTGTAGACGAAATGTTGTAAACATGTAATTACGTGTTCACCTCATGTTGTATTGTGAATAGGGTCAAAGTGTCGCACACATACGTTTATAGATATTCACAGACATATTACAGAGTGATGAGCAGTTTTAAACTTGTATCTGAATATGAGCCAAAAGGCGACCAGCCAGAAGCTATCAGAAAGCTGGTAGAAGGGCTGGACAAGGGGTTAAAACATCAGGTATTGTTGGGTGTGACCGGGTCCGGTAAGACATTCACAGTTGCAAATGTTATTCAGAAAGTACAGAAGCCTACGCTTGTAATTGCTCATAACAAAACCCTGGCAGCTCAGTTATTCTCGGAGTTCAGGGAGTTTTTCCCTGATAATGCTGTGGAATATTTTGTCAGCTATTATGATTACTACCAGCCTGAAGCTTATCTTCCGACTACCGATACTTACATCGAAAAGGATTCCTCTGTGAACGAGGAGATCGACAGGTTGAGGCTGTCAGCCACAAAATCCCTGATAGAACGCAGGGATGTTATTGTTATTTCCAGTGTTTCAAGTATTTACAACATCGGTTCCCCTGAAGAATGGAGGGAGATGTCTGTTGTGCTAAGACCTGGTGAACATCTCGAAAGGAGCGAGTTGTTCGCACGTCTTATCAATATTCAGTATGAACGCAACGAAATGGACTATGCCAAAGGTACATTTCGTTCAAAAGGGGATACTGTGGAAGTGTTCCCTGCACAGGAGAAGCATGGTATCCGTATCGAATTGTTCGGGGATGAGATCGATAGGATATCCTCCTTTGACCCTCTGACCGGCAAGACGCTTGGTGTTGTGAAGGATGACAACAGCATTGTCATATATCCCGCAAAGCATTTTGTAATGCCTCAGGAAGAGATGGTGCTTGCATTGGACTCTATTGAAGAAGAGCTTGAGGATCAGATCACAAAGCTTGAGTCGGAGAACCGAATACTTGAAGCCCAGAGGCTGTTGCAGCGTACGAAATTCGATATGGAGATGATCCGTGAACTGGGATATTGCAGCGGTATCGAGAACTATTCCCGTCATTTCGATGGCAGGAGTCCGGGTGATCCTCCGTCCTCTTTGCTTGAATTCTTCCCTGATGATTTCCTTCTGGTGATCGATGAATCCCATGTGACCATCCCGCAGATAAGGGGGATGCATAATGGTGACCGTGCCAGGAAGGAATCACTGGTCAACTATGGTTTCCGTTTACCTTCTGCTTTTGATAATAGACCTTTGAAATACAATGAGTTCCACCAGAGGATAAACCAGGCAATATACGTGTCAGCCACTCCTGCGGACTATGAGCTGGAGATCAGCAGTGCAGTCGTGGAGCAGATCATCAGGCCGACAGGGCTTGTGGACCCTGAAGTATTCGTGCGCCCTGTGGGGAACCAGATCGACGATCTTATTGGGGAGGTCAACAAGGTCACGGACCGCGGCTGGCGCACCCTTGTGACAACCCTTACCAAGCGTATGGCTGAAGACCTGACCGACTATTTGCTGGAAATGGGGATTCGGGTGCGGTACATGCATTCGGATATTGATACTCTCATGAGGGCGGAGATCCTCCGGGACCTGAGGAAAGGCGAGTTCGATGTTCTTGTCGGCATTAATCTTTTGAGGGAAGGTCTTGACATTCCTGAGGTTGCTTTTGTTGCGATCCTTGATGCGGACAAGGAAGGATTCCTGCGTTCAGAGAGGTCGCTGATACAGACAATCGGTAGAGCGTCCAGGAATGCGGAAGGGTATGTAATACTGTATGCTGACAATATGACCGGTTCCATGGCAGGTGCCCTGAAGGAATCCGGCCGCAGGCGTGAGATGCAACTTGCGTATAACGAGGAGCATAACATAATCCCGCAGACCATCAGGAAGGCTTTACAGAAAGAGCTTGTAGAGGCAGAATACGAGGAAGTGAAGTCCGAGGTCCTGGAGATTGCAGAGAATCTGTCCGACATGGAGCTTGCCGATATGATCATTGACCTCGAGGCAGAGATGCATTCAGCAGCGGCAAATCTGGAATTTGAGAGGGCAGCAGCACTCAGGGACCAGATCAAGGAGCTTCGCAGCACATATTCTTTATAAAGGCGATTGCACGTATTGTGACTAAAGCAATACATTTATCCTGCCACTAAGTTTGGGCGAAAAGGTTATATTCTAAAAATGCAAGTTAGGGAATGCAAGTGCGCTGATGGTCTAGTGGCATGACTGGGGCCTTCCAAGCCCTAAACCCGGGTTCAAATCCCGGTCGGCGCATCTCTCTTTTTTGTTTTAATTATCCAGTTACGTTAGTGTTTGTTATGTTTGTTTATTTCTGTTTGTTCATTTTTACTGGATGACTTTCCGTCGTAGTTATATATTAGTTAGGCTAACTAATCATTATGCCCGCACAACTTTCGTTTGAAAAGGTCGATAAGTACTACCAGAAGATCCTGACTAAAAATAAAAAGCTTGAGAAGTATGCCGATGTGAGTTTTAGTTCTTTCTCTTATCTCATGGTGGTCCGATCACTCTCCAACCCCACAATATCGAAACTCGCATCTGCAATGGATGTGAAGAAACCTTCTGCAAGTAATATGGTGAGAAAGCTTGTTGATATGGGTCTGCTGGAGATCGAACGCTCGGTCAGCGATAAACGTGTCTGCAAGTTGATCCTCTCTGCAGAAGGAAACGAAGTGATCGAACTGGGCAGGTCTGCTGATGATCTATTCTTTGGAAAGATCGCGGAGATCCTTGATGACAATGAGTTCGAGGTCTTTGCAGGATTGTGGGAAAAGATAACTTCCAATCTTGAAGGGGATCGTGGGAAATGAGTGATGATGAATTAGCGGTTGAAAGTGTAGGTAAGTTGTTCAGGAAGTTCACGCTTCCTGCGGTTGTGGGATTCATTATTGGTGGTATCCAGATAATCATTGACGGATATTTCATCGGTAATGTTGTTGGTACTCTTGGACTCGCATCAGTGACCCTTGTATATCCTTTACTCATTGCCATGATGGCAACAGCCATGCTGCTGGGAACCGGTTGTGCTGCACTTGTAGCGCTCGAACTTGGGAAGGGTGACAGGATGCGTGCTCACAGGATCGCTTCTGACCTGCTGCCGATGATAGTCGCAGTAGGTGCTTTCTTTGCTATTGTAGGTATGTTCTTCACTGAACCGTTGCTGAGGATGGTTGGTGCTACTGAACTTGTTTTCAGTATGGCGAATGAGTATCTCAGTATCATGTTCATGGGTTCGATCTTCTTCATCGCAGGCATCGGTCTTGATCCTCTGGTCCGGAATGACGGCAGGCCAGCGTTTGCTATGAAGATGATGGCAGTAGGTGCAGTGACAAATATTGTACTTGACTATCTTTTCGTCATGAGGTGGGGAATGGGGATGCAGGGGGCGGCCATTGCTACACTGGTAGCTTTTGCGGTTTCTGCTGTGGTATTCACATTATACTTCTTCAGTAGGCATGCAAAGTTGAGGCTTCATCTTTCTGATATCAGTCCTGATCCGAAGATAATTGCAGGTATCGCAAAGGCCGGTTTTCCGGCATTCGTCATGCAGACTTCTCTTGCAGTGCTTGTGTTGAGCTATAACTATATGCTTCTGAAATACGGTTCTGAAGTTGCGGTATCTTCTTACGGTGTGATCGAATATTCATTCTCAATATTCTATATGATCTTCGAGGGTATTTCAGCCGGTGTCCAGCCAATAATCGGTTTTAACTACGGTGCAAAGCTCTACGCCCGCGTCTATAGTGCGATCAGGATGGCAATGCTATCATGTCTATTTGTAGGTCTTTCAGGTTTCACTCTACTATACATGTTTCCGGAAACGGTTATTCAGCTTTTCAATCGCAACGATCCGGAATTGCTGGTAACCGCGGTCGAAGGTATGAGGATATTCATGTTCGGCATTGTCGTTGAAGGCATCATAATCTCCTCAGCGGTCTATTACCAGTCAGTGAACAAGATAAAGCCGTCATTGTTCATCCAGTTCGGGAAGATCTTCATCTTCATTCTCCCCTTACTGTTTACCCTTCCGCGATACTATGGCCTTACAGGTATATGGATGGCAGCTCCTATAGGCCAGTATCTTATGTTCTCGGTCGTAGCGATAATGTTCCTGAAGGAATTAAGATTCCTCAAACACCCTCCGGCTGAATCTGTCAATTGACAACTTTACGGGTTGCGATGCGCTTGTATGGAAAATAGGCTGTATCGCACCCATTGCATAAGATTAAATACAAAAAATGAGTTTACAGATTGTTTCATTTTGCGGGGGTTGCCCAGACAGGTCAAAGGCGCAGGGCTTAGGACCCTGTCTCGTAGGAGTTCGTGCGTTCGAATCGCACCTCCCGCACTCTTATTTTGATGAATTTAGTGGTCTGTGCTCATCACTTTGTTAAAATTTTCTACGGCTGCTTAAAGTTAATGTATGTAATTGTTATCAACAGAACGGGAATTTTCTTCTCCCATTTCCAATATTCAAAAACCAATCATAAAAAAGGGAAAGATGAGCCCCCACTCATCTGATTTTGTTCCCAACCCTGTCATACCCTGACACTCTAAATAGTGCGTCTCACTATATATTTATATCGAATAAATATAAGTTTTAGGTCAAATAAGCTTTATTTAAATCGTATATCTTTCATTATCAATGTATATTTTAAGGTTCTTATTGCCCATTCTTTAACTTTTTAAGAGATGTTGATATCCAGGCATTCAATCAATTCAGTTTTATAATCTATGTTTTTACTGTATTCATTTGAATGGGGTCTGATTCATTCCTGAATTTAATACATATATCGGGTCTGCTGTTTGCTGGAAGACTTTAAAAGGGTAAACTTCAAATCTACTTACTTACTAATTATAAATTGGGGTGTTATAAATGAAATTAAGATTAATTATGTCAATGGTGCTTGTGGCTATACTTTTAATGACTCCTGCAAGTGCAGATCTGTTCGATGATCTGAATGATGCAGTAGATGAATACAATGAGAAAATTGATCAGGTTCCCGGGACCCTGCAATCTATATTTTCAGACCAGCATGTCATTCTTGTTATTTACATGAATGAGAATGAATCTGAAAACGAAACTATAGAGGCAAAAGGTCCTGCATTTGAACTGGTTCTCAGCGAAGGTCCGTTCGTTACGGAAAGTGGTGTCAGTATGAAGATGGTAGCGATCACAGATGGTGATGCTTCCGTAGCCAATTTCGGTAAATGGAGCGAGCTGGATGAACAACACTATTGGAATGGTGTGGAGTTTGCTGAAACACTCGTTGTGACAACAAACGAGGATACAGCAAGGGCGATCCTGGATTCTGAATCTCCCGGAGCAACCTTTACGGAAGCATACGATAGTGGTATGATCATCATTGAGACTTCCGATCGTGCAAGTATGACAACAAAAATATCTCTTGCAATAATGCCTGTGGTGATGAAGCTCTATGCGCTGATCAGCTGATTCCGATCATTGATCTTTTTCAGCTCATTGAAGCCTCCAATGAGCTAATCTTTTTTTGAAAACAAGAATAAGTTTTTATTTGTAAAAATCAAAATTGTTAATATGGCTCAAAATATTTACCTATACTCCCTTGCTGTCTGGATGCTGTTCATCTTTCTTGCCATAATAAATGGCACATTAAGAGGTCTTTATACACCTTATACAGGCGAACTTCTTGCCCACCAGATAAGTTCGGTGATCTTCAGCACGGTCATATTTGTGGTAACCTACGTTTTCCTGAAATATTCCGATGTTTCGGGAACACCTGTCCAGTTCATTTATGTAGGCCTGATGTGGTTGTTCCTGACAATCTCCTTTGAATTCCTCTTCGGGCATTTTGTCATAGGTCACTCATGGGAGCATCTGCTACACGATTATAATATCTTCGAAGGACGCATCTGGTTACTCGTGCTTATTGTAACAGCAATATCTCCCTGGCTTGCCAACAGGGTCCTGTCCTGAGTTCCAGCAGGTTTCCAGAATTACAGGCGTTTGCATTTTGGAATTGAGCCTGTCATATTCTATCAGTAGTATATCATGGGCCAGATCACATGCCATATGCTGTAGTCTGCAAGACGCCAGATGTGGTCAGTTTATCCATGGTAGAAATTTCGAATGATGTTTTACATAAACATATCTATTATATTTCCAACGATCTGTTCAGTGCCAGTTCATTTCATTCTTTTTGATGCTCAGCTCATTCTTTCTTTACCACTTTCAGCAACTTTACGATATCTTCCTCGTTTATCTCTTCCAGGGAAAATACCTTGATGTGCTTCATTGTTTTTCCTGTACCTTCAAAGAGTCCTTTCTCTTCTTCTGACAGCCCTTCTATTGAAAAACCAATGTTCACATGGTCTTTGAGACCAACGAGATAATACTTCCCTTCATACCAGGGAACTCCCATCTTGAACTCTTCCTTTATGTCCGGATAGGTCTTCAGGATTATATCCCTTAATTTCTCTATGATCTCTTTCTGTGGTGATCTCTGCTTTTTGATATATGCCTGCATTTTACTGTTCACGTTTCCCCGCCTCCCTGTTTTCATAACCGCTTGACCTGATCATAATATTGGGGTGTGGGATTATATACTTAGGTCTGCAATAGAAACCTTAATAAACGATTAATCATTATATATGTGTACAATGATTAATCGTGATATTTAATCTTGACCACACAACCATTAAACACAAAATTGGAGGAAAGAATAAATGGACACATACTACGAAGGTTCCATGATGGAGGACAAAGACAGCATCCTTGAATGGACAACTAGAGGACTTAACATCGATGGCAACGGCGCATTCATTGCCACACTTACAGTGTCCATTGCTCTGGTGGCCTTCCTCAGACTTTCATCTTATGTCAACCTCTTTTGAAGTGCAGGTTATTCCCGGGTTCCGGGAATGCCTGCGTTTTGATCTGAATATCTGATCATTCCAATATACTTCCAGATCCCGTCTTTGTTTCTCGCACAGGTCTTTGACAGAAACCCTTATAACCGATTAATCATTATAGATATGTGCAATGATTAATAGTGACAATTGATCATTGACTACACAACCCTTAAAACAAAAATTGGAGGAAAGAATAAATGGACACATACTACGAAGGTTCCATGATGGAGGACGAAGACAGCATCCTTGAATGGACAACTAGAGGACTTAACATCGATGGCAACAGCGCATTCATTGCCACACTTACAGTGTCCATTGCCCTGATGGCCTTCCTCAGACTTTCATCTTATGTCAACCTCTTTTGAAGTAAGGGAAAGTTCCGGTGATCCGGAAACTCCTTTATTTCATCGGCTTTTCATTATTTCCCATTTTCTTTTTTGAAAATAAATTATCTTGACCTCAGCTTTTCGAAGTACTTCTGATGATCTTCTTCTGCAGGATAAAACACAGAAGCCGGAACGATCTCGGTCTTAATGCTGCTGCCATATCTCTTGCTGTCTTCCTGTTCTTTCTTTGAGTTCAGAGCAGCTTTTTTTTGCTTCTCATCATGGTAAAAGATCGCAGACCTGTACTGTGTGCCGATGTCAGGTCCCTGTTTGTCCTTTGTGGTGGGATCATGTATGCTCCAGAAGACTTCCAGCAGTTCTTCGTATGAAATTATCTCCTGATCGAAAATGATCTCTATGGATTCTGCATGTCCAGTGATTCCTGTGGCTACATCATAGTATCCGGGATCTCCCATTGAACCGCCGGTGTAACCTACTTTTGTTGATGTTACTCCCCTTAGCCTGCTGAACTTGTCCTCGACTCCCCAGAAGCATCCGGCTGCAAATGTGGCTTTTTCCATCATTGTTACTCAGCATTGTCCTTCTGTGTTTTTCATTCATCTTCCCCGAACTGCAGGGATGCGGAATTTATGCAATAACGCTTCCCTGTGGGTTCTGGTCCATCATCAAAAACATGGCCCAGATGGCTTCCACAACTGGGGCAAAGCGCTTCTATCCTGCGCATGAAATGGCTATCATCAGTGACAAGTTCCACACTGTCACTGGAGATCACATCGTAAAAGCTTGGCCAGCCAGATTGTGAGTCGAACTTCTTATCTGAAGCGAATATCATCTGGCCACAGGCAGCACAGCTATAGGTTCCTTTTTTCTTATTGGGCAACAGCTTTCCTGTAAACGGCATTTCCGTTCTCTTTTCTCTTAGAATAGCATACTGTTCAGGCGTCAGCAGCTTTTTCCACTCCTCTTCTGACCTCTCTATTTTCTCTATTATGCTAAAACCCCCTTTAGCAGAAAAATAATGTATGAAAATTGGGTCTTGAAGATAAGTACTTTATGCAATAATTACGGCTACTGTGGTATAATTTATAATTATATAAATACATTAAAAGTAATATCTGCATTTGGAAAGAGGCAATGTTCTTATACCGATGCCACAAATAATTAATGGGGTAATCAAGCATGGCGGAATATGTAGAATTATGCAGTACAGCTGATGTGCCGGAAGGAGAAATGCGAAGTTTCACCTCTGGAAACAATGAGGTTCTGGTGATCAACCTGAAAGGGGAGTTCTATGGCCTTGATGCCATCTTCAATCACATGGGTGGCAAATTGGCCAAAGGAAGGCTCAGGGATAACCTTGTCATATGCCCGGTTCACAGGTGCCGCTATGATGTGACATCCGGGAAGGTCAAAAGGGGTGCAGGTTTTTTAGTTGAGTCGCTTTCAGGCAAATGTGGTGACCAGAAATCATATGAGCTCAAAGTAGAGGATGGCAAGGTCTACGTAAAAATATAAGGTCATATTAGATCAATTCCAGTACAGTTCCTGATGCCGGATCACTACCGTAAATCCTTATATCAGGTAGTACCTATCATGTATCCATGGCACTTCTGATCGTATTGGGATTCATTGCTGTTGTAATATTACTTGTTGGTATGATCCTGAGCATTGGAGTAAAGAAAAGCGCTGATGATGGCCAGAGTTCAGTCATGTATCCTAAAGGCTACTGGCTTGGAAAAGGAATTGCTCTTGGTCTCCTGCTTTGTGTGCCATTGGGTCTTGGCGCAGGCATTTTAACCGGGAATGTCGGACTTGGTATTGCCCTCGGCCCTGCATTTGGAATGGGCTTTGGAAGTGCTATAGGATCTATACTTGAAAAGAAACACAAAAATAACATCCGACCACTGACAGAGGAAGAAAAAAGGCTTCAAAGGACACTTGTGGTCTTTACCATCAGCTTGCTGGTCCTTGGTGTCACCGTGCTATTTGCTTTGTTCTACTTCTATAGTCGGATATAATTACCTGTTTAAGTGCCGGATCTTAAATTCAGAGTACAAGTTCCGGGTTTAATAAGTGACCTTTAGCTTATACTGTCTCCTGACAATAGTCAAATATGTATATCATCTGTGCCTAATGATGTTCTATGGATGTTCTGGATCTGATTCCTTCCTGGCTCTCATGGGATGTTGCGGTCATTTCTTTCGTTTTCCTGGTCGTAATATTGACCTTCCTTTTTGCTAAGCTAATAGATCGGCTGCTAAAAGCATATTTTGTGCTGGCCAGCAAGAAAATGAACATTGATGAAACCACTTATGGTCTTGTAAGACGTATCATAGTGGCAATAGTGTATTTCTCCGGCTTCCTTGTGATAATCTTCAGTATTCCCAGCCTTCGCGACCTGTCGATAGCTCTTTTTGCAGGCGCAGGGTTTGCAGGTATTGTTATCGGTATGGCTGCCCAGAATACTCTTTCCAATATCATAGCAGGCATTGCCCTTGCGACCTTCAGGCCGTTTCGAGTGGGTGACCTGCTGACCATACATAATGAATATGGTCGTGTGACGGATATCACGCTGGGTTATACGAAGATCAGAACATGGGATAACAGGAGGCTTAATATTCCGAACCACATCATCAGTGATGAGGCTATCATTAACTGGTCCATTGATGATCCTACTGTCAATTGGACAGTTGAGGTTGGTATAAGCTATGATTCAGATATTGATCTTGCACGTAGCATAATGATATCCGAGGCCAAGAAGCACCCTGAGGTCATGAGCTATGAGCAACTCCTGAATTATCATTCATATGCAAAGAAGGGTGAAGAGGTCTCTGTGCTGGTCACAGAACTGGCCGATTTCGCAGTGATTCTAAAACTATATGTGTGGGTTCATGACCGCTCAGTTGCATTTAACACCGGCTGTGAACTGAAAGAGGCCATTAAGAAAAGGTT
Organism: Methanococcoides sp. NM1; assembly: GCF_900774285.1. NCBI lineage: Archaea > Methanobacteriati > Methanobacteriota > Methanomicrobia > Methanosarcinales > Methanosarcinaceae > Methanococcoides > Methanococcoides sp. NM1. The sequence continues at coordinate 19,215 of NZ_CAAGTW010000011.1, read as the reverse complement.
CGATGCTGAAGGCGTAGAGATCCCATTTCCATACAGGACCATCGTTTACAAGAAAGACCTTGAAGAGTCGCAGCACGAGTCTGTGGCTTAACCTTGTTTTTATTTTATATATTTATTTTTAATGCTATATTCAGTTAGGTCTGTTGTCCGATTTCAGTTCATGAAAGAATGTTTGACAAATAATTTATACTACAATTCTGTTCTTAACTACAATCAGAATAAAGAATGTGCAATTATGATAGGTCGATTCAAACACGATGATGATGTTTTCTATGGTAATGTCAGCGGTGATCTCGTTACATCCATGGACCATGAAAGCAGGACATTTGAGCTATCAGAGCTCACCGTCCTTCCTCCTGCAACTCCTTCAAAGATAATCTGTATTGGTCTGAACTATGTCGATCATGCTATTGAACTTGACATGGAGATCCCTGCAGAGCCTGTGATATTCATGAAACCTTCCTCTTCCGTGATTGGGCCTGGTGGCAAGATAGTCTATCCTGCTATGAGCCAGCGTGTGGACTATGAGGCAGAACTGGCTGTTGTGATCGGGAAGAGGTGCAGGAACATCAGCTCGGAGAATGCAATGGATGTGATCGCAGGCTATACCTGCTTTAATGATGTGACTGCTCGTGACCTGCAGCAAAAGGATGGTCAGTGGACACGTTCCAAGAGCTTTGATACATTTGCACCTTTGGGTCCGTTCATTGTTCCAAAAGAAGAACTTGGTCCTTCAGATGTCACTGTTAGTAGCCTTGTGAACGGTGAGGTCAGACAAAGTTCAAGCACATCGAATCTGATATTTGATATTCCGCATCTGATCGAGTTCATATCCGGGATCATGACCCTTGAGATCGGTGATGTGATCGCTACAGGCACTCCGCCGGGAGTAGGTGAGCTGGAACGTGGGGATGTTGTGGAAGTGAAGATCGAAGGAATAGGTACTTTGATGAATGAGGTTGTATAATGCTATTTGACCAGATCAACAGGGAACTCGAACTTACTGAAAGACATCTGATCGTTCTCCACAAGGTCATTGAAAAAGGGCCTATCGGCATATTGAAGCTGGCCGAAGAGACGGGAATGCCAACTCATAAGGTTAGATATTCGTTGCGTGTGCTGGAGCAGGAGCATCTTATCAAGCCTTCTTCACATGGTGCAATGGCCGGGGATATGGCAGAAGAGTTCGTTGAAAAGTTCAATGAGAATATAGGTGGCATTCTGGAAAAGGTGAATCAGATCAGCGATCTGGGCGACAGGCTCTGATATTCATCTGTTTTTAAATTCATACATTATTATTTGATCCTACGAGGGAATTTATATGACCCTGAGTGATGAAGATAAGATTACTATAGAGAAATTTGCGCTTCAAAACGCTGTAAAATATGGAAAGACCCCTCAGCTTGGAGCTGTTATGGGACGTGTTATGGGTTCGTGTCCTCACCTGCGCCCTCTTGCAAAGGATGTTGGTCCTATGATCCAGCAGATCCTGGATGAGGTTTCAAAAGAGAGTCCCGAAGCGTGGCAGTCCCGGCTGGAGGCGATAGCACCTGAGCTGATCGAGGAGCTTAACACGAAAAAAGAGCCAGATAAAGGGCTTAAGTCTCTTGATGTTGCAGAGGGGGAGACCGTTGTCATGCGTTTTGCACCAAATCCTAATGGTCCGCCTACACTTGGAAGCACACGTGGTATTGTGGTAAATTCTGAATATGTCAAGAGGTATGGTGGCAAGTTCATCATCCGTTTCGATGACACAGACCCGCAGACCAAGCGCCCGATGCTTGAGGCATATGACTGGTACATCGAGGACTGTACGTGGCTTGATGCAAAACCGGACAAGGTGGTCATTGCGTCAGATCATATGGAAGTCTATTACGATTATGCAAGAAAGCTCATTGAGATGGGCCATGCCTACGTCTGCTTCTGTGAAGGCGGCGACTTCAAGAAGTTCAAGGATGCCAAGGAACCCTGCCCTCACCGCGGTCAGAGCCCTGTGGTGAATCTTGAACACTGGGATAAGATGCTTGCAGGCGATTATGAGGAAAAGGCTGCAGTGGTCAGGATAAAGACCGATATCAAGCACAAGGATCCTGCACTTCGCGATTATGGTGCTTTCAGGATCGTCAAGACCCCGCACCCACGTCCTGAGGTCGGCGACAAATATGTGGTCTGGCCGTTGCTTGACTTTGAAGGTGCTATTGAGGACCATGAGCTTGGGATGACCCACATTATCAGGGGTAAGGACCTGATGGATAGTGAGAAGCGCCAGGGATATATCTATAATTATCTCGGCTGGGACTACCCGAAGACAACTCACTGGGGCCGCATCAAGATGCACGAGTTCGGTAAGTTCAGTACAAGCGGACTCCGACAGGCAATAGAAGAAGGGGAGTATTCCGGGTGGGATGATCCAAGACTTCCAACATTGCGTGCACTCCGAAGACGTGGTATCAAGCCTGAAGCTATTCGTAAATTCATGATCGAGATGGGTGTGGGTGAAACCGACGTCAGCATCAGTATGGACACTCTATACGCAGAGAACAGGAAGATTGTTGATCCTATTGCTAACAGGTATTTCTTCGTATGGGATCCTGTTGAACTTGAGATCGAAAATGCGGAAGCCTGTGTTGTGGAACCTTCATTGCATCCTACAGAAGAGAGGGGAAGGCGTAGCATCAATGTCGGATCAAATGTGTTTGTCTGCAATGATGATGTAGGTCCTGTCAAAGAAGGCGATGTCCTGCGGTTGAAGGATCTTTATAATATTGAGGTTACCTCTGTTAGTCCGCTGAAAGGTCGTTGCATTGGTAACTCCATGGAAGATGCCAAAACTAGGAAGATGCGCATAATCCACTGGGCACCTGAAGACAACGTCGCTATAAAGGTGCTGGCGCCACATGGTGAGTTCACAGGGGTTGGCGAGAAGCAGGTTGTTGAAGAGCTTAACAATGTTGTCCAGTTCGAAAGGTTCGGCTTCTGCAGGATCGATTCAGTGGATGATGGTGTTGTTGCATACTTCACCCATAAGTGAAGTTTCAATTCGGGATCTGGATACTCCTATAAGGCTGGGTTAACCAGCCATTTCTCTTTTTATTTTAGCAGTATGAGCTGGTTAGCTGAAAGTGTGTTCTCAAATTGATGATCGGAGTCACTTGCTTCATCTTGAGGCAAATGGATATTCCTGCATTGCACATACGTTTGCAAGCTTAGCTAAAGCTAATTGAAAATGAATATTGTTAAAAAAAGATGTTAACGGTGACCGATGGGTCACCATTATGATCTAAAGAATTATTCCTCAGCTGTAGTCTCTACAACTTCCGGAGCTTCTTCAACTACTGGAGTTTCTTCAACCACTGGAGCTTCTTCAACTACTGGAGTTGCTACTGCGTGTGGTGGAACTACCTGAACTTCGGTCTTCCTGATCTCTACCCTTCTCAGTGGGTAGATGGATTTTGATTTCCTGTAGATGTTTGCGGAAAGTTTGCCGACAATAGCTTCTTCTACGAACTGCTCGAAGTCGAGTTCTGATGCACGTTTTACTACTGTTTCGGTCATGACGTCCCTGAGACCTTTGATCTGGCTTGTCCTTGCTCTCTTGACTGTAAAGCAGATAGGTTTGACCCTGATCTTGTAACCATCCTTTGTCTTGACATTGAGATTTGCATCAATTCTGGAAGTCTGGCGCTTTACGATGGAACGCAGGTAGTCGGTTGTGATCTCGTGGCCGATGAATCTTGTGTTTGCCACATCACCGGTTACGTTATCGATCTCAAGTTTGAGTTTGATGTTGTGCTTTGAGAAATCATTGGTGAGTTCACCAACAGTGGTCTCCACAATACGACCGAGCAGTTTCTCTGGGTCGTCAGTTGGGGTTACACCGATGTGGTTGCTACCTATGAACTTTGGTGCCACGATGTTATACCACTCTTTTGATTTCCACTTATCCAGCTTCCTTTGTACTCTCTTTTTTGCCAAGCAATTCCTCCTTATTATTGTGATAGTTGTTTTTGATCAATACATTGATCTAATTATATTTTGATGTTCGTGATTCTGACCGTTATAATTCCCGTGTGAATGGTTATTAATAGCGGGTCAATACTGTACACGTCCATATATAAAGAAATCGGTACGATAAAAAGGAATATCAGAGGAAATGAATTCCCTTTGGCATTTCACCGACTCTCTTCCTGAACTCCTCCGGCCAGTTTTCGGGATCAAGTCCCTTCTGTGCAAAGAATGCTGATGCCCAGCGCTCAAGTCCCACACCTGAACAGCCTGACCACAGTTCTTCGCCTGACTGTGATTTCACATTGAATCCTGACGGATACTTGTTACCGTTGATACTGACATTCTGGAACTCAAGCCACTCACCGTCCTCGCCTCTGTAAGGCAGTGGTGCTTCATAGTCCGTGGTACCTGCTTCACCTTGCTCTGAAAGGCCTGTAAGACCTTCCTGTGCCATGAACCATGGGGTGACCCATGCCTTTCTCCATTCAAGGTCAAGGATCTCATTAAAGATGTGCATGTACTTTTCATGCAGTTCCTTTGCAGTTGCCACAACCTGTTCCTTTGTACCAAGCCATACGATCTCTACACGGTGGAATTCGTCCACACGTTCCATTCCATGAATGCCGCCGCTCTCATAGCGGTGTGATGTACCGGACCTGTCGAATACTTTTATTGGGAAGTCCTCGGTAGGTATTGTTTCTCCCTGCAGGTACATCCAGAAAGGAGGACATTGTGCATAGCACAGGCCGCCGATAGGATCGCCGATCTTTTCTTTGATAAGTGCAGTGGGCACCTCATGTGTGACCTTGTAATGATCTGAGACCTCTTCCCAGAACTCAGGGTCCCTTGTCTTTGGAGGGCAGACGTAGTAGATCTCAGGATATACGCCCTTTGCATGTCCGGATTTCTGCCAGACCTCCCATGGGACCAGTTTTGGGAAGATCATTTCCCTGTATCCCAGGGGCCCAAGGAGCTCTTCCATAACGATCCTTTCGAATGTCCTGAACATCTTTGTTGATTGTGGACCATGTATCCACTGTCCACGGCTTGCTCCGCGCTTGATCCATCCTTCTTTCATCATTTCCTGTGTAGGGTCGCCAAAGAACGTGTATTCCTTCTTTTCACTTTCCCAGAGGACCTGCCAGTGTTCTGCCTTACCGCCGTAATCCTTAGCCCTGACCTTTTCTTCCATGAGGGTCAGTATCCTATCAGGAATACGGTTCTCAAGCTCGGATTCACCGACATCAAGCTCAAGAACGATGCCACCTTCCACATTTCTGATGTTGCTCACGTGTGGGATCTTCATGTTCTCAAGTTTCTCTTCTGCAGGCATTTCAATGGTGAACTCTTTCACATCAATGCCACGAATGCCTATGTGGAACTCTTTCCCAAGCTTTCCGGCAAGGGGTTTCCTGAGGCGGATAATTGCGTCATGTGCCCTGACGAATCTTCCTGATTCTATAGAGACCTCGACACTGTTATCAACAATATTCCATTCTGTGATCCTTGCCCCCTGTCCTTCTGGTGCTCCTTTTGTAAGGATGGTCTCATTTGCCTCATTGATATACTGGGCAATAATCTCTTTTGCGTCGGTCGGGTCGGCGCTGGTCTTGAATGCTCCTTTAAGGTTGAATTTAAGTTCCATACGTTATTCCTCTTGAAACTGGCCGTAATTGTGTCAGCAGGCTCTTAAGTTCCATTTATGGCCATGATTGAATTAATTGTATTTATTGCATTTATTCCTAAAGCAAACAGTTATGAAATAGGCTCCAGATTTAATAATTTTTTCCAACAATAAACAGTTTGTAATTACAATTTGGTTATTTTGAAGGGCTGATTGACCCGAAAAATGTTGGAGGCAAAAATTTCGCCTTTGTATAAGATAACTTTGTTCAATTTAAGAACAAATGCCTGTTCTCATCAATGAATTGGTGCTGGTCGTCTGTTCGGGACCTTGTATAGATCAATGCTGCCGGGTGGAAGATCTTAAGCACATTTCGTCCTTCAAATTCCTCAACAGATCCCCATTCCATCTTATGTCCATTAAGGAAGGCTTTTTCAGCAGTATTTCCAAGGAGGATTATCAATCTCGGATCAAGCAGTTCTATCTGCCTGTTCAGGAATGGTTTGCAGGCTTCAAGTTCTTTCTTGTTCGGATTGCGGTTCTTTGGCGGCCTGCATTTGATGGTATTGATAACTGCCCAATCGCTATCCTCAAGCCCGGCATAGTCGATAAGGTCATCCAGTATCTTTCCTGCACGTCCGCAAAAAGGCACTCCGGTCTCATCCTCGTTCTTCCCCGGGGCTTCTCCGATAAATAGTACTTTAGGTCTGTCCGATCCCTTGCGGACGACTTTATTGATAACAGTATCAGAAAGCGGGCATGCCGTACATTCGAAGATATGCTTTTCAACATCCTCAAGTGTTTTCCATTCAGAGGTCATTTTCATCCTCCACTTCCTTTATGACATCCTCTGCTATCTTTGCGTTCATAAGCAGATCATCCACAGTTGCGATCATGGAAGAAATCTTCTCTGTTCTGATGGTTATGGATGCCTTCTCTTCTCCTATCATTGTTTCCATGTTGGTTAGATTGTCAGGTTTTAGTGAAAGTGCAACTTTCCTCGCAACATCAGGTGCATCCGGGCTGTTGAACTCGATCTTCGTGGATATCTTCATAATTTCACATCAGTTCAGCTGTTCCCCGATAATGTCATCGACAAGTGCAATAAATTCCTTTGTTCTTCCGAGTGGTATGGATGCACCGGAAGCTACACTGTGTCCTCCGCCGTCCCCGCCAACAGATGATGCAGCAGTTCGCATTGCATAAGCCAGGTCAAGTCCTTTGTCGACCAGTTCCCGGGTTCCTCTTCCGGAGATCTTGATAATACCTTCGACCTCGTTAATGGCAATGAAAGGCATATCCGGATGTACGTACCTTATAATTGTACTTGCTACCATTCCTGTGGATTCAAGTTCCTTACCGCTCAGGTAGTAGATATTCTTACCCTTTTGCAACAGCTCTTCTGCCTTCTTAATGTCGGCGATGATGGCCTTCTGGCTTTTAAGAGTGATATCCTGTGCTTCTTCCAGCGCGGACTCGTCCTTCATGCAAAGCGCAATGGCAAGTCCGGGAACTTTCTGTTTACCGCAGGTGTTCATGATGGCTACAAGATCGTAGGCATTCTTGACAACCTCCCTGTTCAGTATATATACATCACCGATAGCAGCTTCAATAGCTTCAGGGCTGGCACTTTTCGTAAGCTTCAATGCAACTGTGGAAGTGAGCTTCTGGAGTTGTTCCGTATCAAGTGAATCGATGTTGCCGTGTATGTCAAGCATTTCCAGGAACTGATCGATTTTCTCACGATCGCCTGTAAGGTCAAGGTATGGTTCTGGTGTGTTCTCTAATATATCTGCGACATCGCCACTGCCTACTTTCAATCCTTTTTTGACAGAAACGATCCCGGCTTCAACAGCTTCATCCAGTATGACCTTATTTGCTGTCTCGAACAGCTGTTTATCTCCAACAGCACCTGCGATAGCAAGTCCTGCAAGGTCAATATTTTCCTCATCCAGACCCTTTGCAACAAGGTATGTTGTGGTGGCCGCACACAGGTGCACTGCTCCGTCAATTCCTACCATGTGTGGATTTATCATTGCTTTGGCAGGCGAATCTCCGACTGGCTTGTGGTGATCTATCACGATCACATCCTGTTCGACCTTTTCGATTATCTCAGACTGGCCGCTACCCATATCGCAGAATATCACAATATCATCATCAGAAGTAGTTTCATTGACCATCTCTGCCACGCTTTCGTCCAGGCGGCCAATGATCGTCAGATGGTATGGGATCCCTTTCCTGAGCAGTGCCTGGCAGATGATCGCGGCTGAAGATATGCCGTCGGCATCATTATGGGAGATAACACGTGCATGTTCGTACTCTTCAATGGTAGCAGCTATCTGTTTTGCAAGTTCGATTAAATTCTGCATTTCTATCAATCAGATCACCGTGTATTACTGTAAAAGTGGTTAGTTATCACCTGACAACCTCTCCGGGTTTCGTAAAGCTTCCACTTTTCATGACCGTTCCTACGTTTATGCTGGTGTTGATTCCGGTGTGGACGTCGTCGCCCATGATAACACCAAGCTTCCTTCTTCCGGAATCTGTCCTCTTTCCCTTGATATTGACCTTTATGTTCTTACCATCATGTCTCAGGTTCGCAACTTTTGTTCCGGCACCGAAATTGCACTTTCGTCCTATAATACTATCCCCCATATAGGTCAGGTGTCCGATCTTTGTATCATCCATGATAATACTGTTCTTAACTTCAACGGCATTTCCAATATGAACCCTGTTCCCGATGGTTGTTGAAGGGCGTATGAAACAATTAGGTCCGATATCGCAATCTTTTCCTATCACTACAGGTCCGATTATATACGCACCGTTGCGTATGAGGGTTCCTTCTCCTACGCTCACATCACCTATGAGGGTGGCATTCGGTTCTACCAGACCTGATCTCACGGGCTCCATCTCGTTTAACAGAACCGCGTTAGCATCAAGGAGGTCCCATGGTCTGCCTATGTCTATCCATTCCTCTTCCAGGATCTCATAGCCAACATTGGCATCGCTATCTATCAGCATCTGAAGTGAATCAGTTATCTCGTATTCCTTTCTTGGTGATAGCGGGGTATTTTCGATAAGTTCAAAAATAGGTTCTCTGAAAAGGTATATTCCTGCATTAGCAAGATCTGTTGGTGGTTTCTCGGGTTTTTCTATTATTCTGGAAACTTTGTTCCCATTGGTCTCGATGACACCGAACTCCGAAGGATTTTCCACATGTTTGACCGTAATGACCGCGTCCTCTTTTCTTTCGGTCATCCTTCTGATGTGCGATGAACTGACAAGAACATCCCCGTTGAGTACGATAAACTCGCCTTTGACATACTCTTTTGCACAGCCAATGGCATTGGCTGTACCAAGTTGTTCTTTCTGGTGAACGTAGTCAATAGTAACACCTCGTTTCTCCCCGTTACCAAAGTATTCCCTGATACTTTCCTCGTGGTAACCTGTGATGAAAACGAATCCTTCAATGCCTGCTTCTATCGCTGCATCAACTATATGTTCAAGCATAGGTTTGTTGGCTATCGGAAGCATGACCTTTGGAATTGCTGATGTCAATGGCCGCATCCGGGTACCTTCTCCGGCTGCAAGTACTACAGCTTTCATGCCACACCTCTTTTGACAACATTCTCCACCATGTCGTATAGCTTATCCACGCCTTCCCTTGCCTCGGCAGTTATGCGTATCTTGGGTTCTGTTCCGGATGGTCTTACAAGCACCCATCCTTCTTCCATGTCTACGCGCAGTCCGTCAATATCTGTGATCTCTCCGGAAGAGCCGAGTTCAGAACATACCAACCCCATGGCAATATCTTTCTTTTCATTGTCACATTTGACCGTTCCGCGGCGCGTTGGATAGTGTGGTAGTTCATCTTTTAGCTCTGAAAGCTTTTTTTCCTGAATGAGCTCCATCACCTTTGCAGCCGCATAGATCCCGTCAGGGCAATATGATATCGCAGGGAATATCCAGCTTCCTGATGGCTCTCCTCCGAAATCCGCTTCAGATCTCTTGATCTCTTCAGCAACATAGACATCTCCTACCCTTGTGCGGACAACAGTTGAATCCGGGAGGGCATCATCTATCATCATTGATGTATCCACCGGAACTACAAGTTTCGCGTCGCTTTTGCATTCATGTCTGGCAAACATTGCAAGCATTTCGTCCCCGGTGATGAATTCCCCGTTTTCGTCCACCGTCATCATCCTGTCTGCATCCCCATCCTGAGCAATACCAATGTCTGCTCCGAATTCTTTCATTGCTTTTTTGAGTAACGTTAGATTTGCATTGTTTGGTTCAGGATTTCGTGCAGGAAAGTGTCCATCAGGTTGCGAGTTCAATGTTATGACTTTACATCCGATCTCCCGCAGGACATATGGGGTGATAGTGCTGCCTGCACCGCATCCGCAGTCAATGATCACACGCTTTGATGATCGTTCAACATTTTTCACGATCATCTCTATGTGTTTCCTGATGGCATTGCTGTCTTCGGTCAAATTTCCGATCCTGTCCCATCTGACAGGTTCGAACGTTTCGTTCTCGATGATCTCTTCGATCTCTTCCTGCTGAGACGAATCAAATGCCATCCCATCAGGATTCCATAATTTTATTCCCACATATTCTGCAGGATTGTGGGATGCGGTTATCATTACTCCACAGTCATAATCCCTGGAAGCATAGGCAAGTGTTGGAGTACTTACCATTCCGATGCGTACGACATCGCAACCAGATGAAAGGAGGCCGGATATGACGGCATGTTCTATCATTTCTCCTGCAACGCGCGGGTCACGTCCGATAACTGCAGTTCTTTTTGTCTTCCCAAGGGCAAGTCCGACCTTCAACGCAAGATCTACAGTTACATCCTTGTTAGTAATACCTCTGATACCGGATGATCCGAATAATTTCATTTGATAACTCCGTATTTTCATTCCACAGTAACGCTCTTTGCAAGGTTCTTCGGTTTGTCTATGGAACATCCTCTTGCAAGGGCTGTATAATAAGCAAGCAGCTGTAAAAGCACGGATGATAGTACTGGTGAGAGCAGTTCATCTGTTGGAGGTATGCGCAATACCCAGTCCACGTACTTCTCTATCTCAGTATCATCAGCATTGGCTACAGCTATGACCTTTGCTTCTCTTGCCTTTATTTCCTTGATATTGCTCAGGATCTTCTCGTACACATGCCCCTTTGTGGCGATGGCAACGACAGGTGTTCCGTCCTCGATAAGCGCAAGAGGTCCATGTTTGAGTTCGCCACCTGCAAAACCTTCTGCATGTATGTATGATATTTCTTTAAGCTTCAAAGCACCTTCAAGTGCAATAGGATAGTTCAGGTGCCTTCCAATAAAGAAATAATCTCTCTCTTTTGCAAACATCTCCGCACATTCGCGGATCGTATCCTTGCGGTTCAATATTTTCTGTATCTGTCCCGGGATGCGCTTCAGGTTCACAAGCAAATCCTTTGCCTCATTTACATTAAGTGTCCCCTTAGCTCTTGCAAATCGGATCGCAAGGAGGTAGAGCATGATGAGCTGTGCCGTAAAGGTCTTTGTTGCAGCCACTCCTATCTCGGGCCCCGCATGTGTATAAAGAACATTGTTCGCATCTCTTGTGATGCTGCTGCCAACGACATTGGTAATGGCGATCGAATTGCAGCCATATGATCTGCAGCTTCTGATCGCAGCCAGGGTGTCTGCTGTTTCACCTGACTGGGTGATCGCAATTGAAAGGACGTTCTCATTCATTATGGGATTGCTATACCTGAACTCAGATCCGATATCTACATCGGTGTGTATCCCTGCGAGATTCTCAAAAAGGTATTTACCTACAAGCCCTGCATTCAAAGATGTCCCGCAGGCAATTATCTCGATCCTGTCAATATTCCTGATTTCGTCATTGGGGATGTTTAGCTCTTCAAGATTCACGGAACCATCCAGTTCGGATAGCTTGCCTGAGAATGTATCATTCACAGATCTGGCTTGCTCATGTATCTCTTTAAGCATGAAATGTTCATATCCTGCTTTTTCTGCAGCTTCAATGTCCCATTCAATAGTGGTCTTTTCTTTTTCAAGGACATTGCCGTCGATATCAAAGAATTCCACTCCTTCCGGTCTGATGGTAACAAGATCAAGGTCATCTACAAAAACGACATCTTTTGTGTGATTGAGGAAAGCAGTAACATCAGATGCCGCATAGTATTCCCCGTCACCGATGCCGATGATCAGGGGACTGTCCTTTCTGGCCGCGATCATCAGGCCAGGTTCACTGCTACATACGGCAGTGACTGCATAGGATCCTTCAACTTCCTGGAGTGTACTGCGAAGTGCCGTGAAGAAGTCACAAGTCTTCTCTGTGTTGTTAACGCTTCCATATAATTTTGAATGCAAAAGGTGGGCAATGACCTCTGTATCTGTTTCTGATAAAAAGTCATAACCTTCCTGCTGCAGTTTCTCTTTGATAGCAAGATAGTTCTCGATAATACCATTATGCACTATGGATATGTCGCCGGAGTTATGTGGGTGGGAATTTACAGTGCTTGGGACCCCATGTGTGGCCCATCGTGTGTGTCCGATCCCTATATTCCCTTTGAGATCCTCCGGGAGGATCTTTTCCAGTTCCCTTATTTTCCCGACGGTCTTGTATGTGTCTATATTTCCATTGAGTATTGTGATTCCGGCTGAGTCATATCCCCTGTATTCGAGCTTTTTTAAGCAATCTATTAGTATAGGCGCTGCCTCACGGTTGCCTACATATCCTATGATTCCACACATATTGCTCCCCCCTTTAAACAACAATGGAATTTTCAGGCAATATTTGAGCGATAGTCTTTCCGGATTCGATCCGACAGTTATGATATATCATGGACCCTGCTTTTACGAGAACCCGGTGGCCGATCGTAATATCGTCGCCAGTGATTGCTCCCAGTTTTTCAGCAGTATGAAGTTCATCTTCCATCTCGATCCTGACATTTTCCCTGTCTTCAGCAACAAAGTAAGGTCCAATGGAATTGTTCAGCCCGATGATCGAATTTGAGATCGATCCATGTGAACTGATCCTGGTGTTGTTCATAATTATGCTGTTCTGGACTTGTGTGAAGGAGCCGACTGAAACGTTGTTACCAATAGTTGTGGATGGGAGGATCACGACGTTGGGTGCAATTTCACAATTGTCGCCTATCATTGCAGGTCCTACAATGTAACATCCTGATCTTATCACCGTATTACTGCCAATACTGACCTTTCCATGGATAATTGCCCCATCTTCAACGGTTCCTTTTATGTTGTAGTCTTCTGCTCGGTCAAGGACCATTGAGTTATCCTTCAGCAGGTCCCATGCAAAGACTGCATCTCTCCACAATGAATTTGTAAGAACATGATCTACATCCATGTCATCTTCTATCATCTGTTGGATGGTATCGGTGATCGCATATTCTCCCAGTGGGGATATTTGTGTGTGTTCTATTCTTTCGAAGATCTCTTGGTTGAATACATATATGCCTGTGCTGATGATATGGCTGAGTTCAGTTGTTGGTTTCTCTATGATCTTTGTTACTTTTTTTCCGCTTGCGATAACAACCCCATATCCTCGGATATGTTCCTTTTTAATGGTCAGTATCGTTGCGTCACCGGTATGCTTGTCTATAAGATCCCTGATCGTTTGTGGTTCAATAACGTTGTCCCCATTGAGTACCATGAATTCCCGGTCATCTTCTTCCATCAGGTCTGCCGCCTGTTTGATGGCATGAGCTGTGCCAAGCTGTGCTTTCTGGTGAACGTACTTGATATTGACTCCAAAATCGATACCGTCTTCGAAGTAGTTCATTATACGTTCTCGTTCGTAACCCACAACAAGTATCAGGTTCTTTATGCCGTTCTTTGCAAGTGAATCGATAACATGTTCAAGTATCGGTTTATTTGCAACAGGAAGCATGACCTTTGATCGGGTGGATGTAAGGGGTCTGCATCTGATGCCTTCCCCTGCAGCCAGAATAACAGCTTTCATAGCTTCTAGTGGTCATTCTAAGAATTTATATCTTGCCTTTTAAAATGATATTGGGAGCTATTAGCTACTGAATTTGGAATCATAGGCCGACCTACAAAAATAGGAAATGAATCAAAAAAAGATATTTTGATGCTCAGCAGGGCCGAACATCAAAGAATTAATAAGCGGGCTGGCCGCTTATCTTGTGATCAACATTTCTGCAGTTTCTGGCTTGTACTTCCAGTCTGTAGGGAGTACCTTTGTGGACTGGTAGTATTTAACGAGCCTTCTGATCTTGGCCTCGGTTGAGTGCAGTGATCTCTTGTTGTGTACATCCTTGTGGTTAGGAATAAGGTGCTTGCGCATTCCGATAGCTTTTACAATAAGGTTGTACAGGTCTTCCGGTACGTTTGGAGCTTCATCGTTCTCTTTCAGAATGTCAGTGATCTTCTTTCCTGTTGCGAGTTTGACATCAGGTACGCCATAATTGTCCCTGAGGTGCATTCCAATGACGCTTGTGGAGTTTCCAAGTTTCCACATATCGAGGATCACAGTTGTGATCTCTTCAGCGGTTGCTGTGGACCATGCTGGAGCTTCTGTCCTGATTGGTCTTGTTGATCCGGATTTACCTTTTGTACGAGTATGCATTTTTGCCATAGCATTCCTCCTGATGATTATAATTTGATTGTTTAGTGAATATTTCTGTTTTGAGTTTATGCTCAAGTTAAGGGAACGTTGGGAACAATAACTTGAATCGTTACTTTGGCGAAGTGACCTAACTACACCTGACATTTAATATAAAGCTTATGTTCCTATTACCAGATAGAAAGCGTGATATCCACATATCCATTGTTAACTTTTCCGTATATCTCATCCGCTTGGACGTCTCTTAGTTCTTTTGTCGTATTAATGTTCGTGGAGTTTACCATTTGTGAGACCGCTTCGTTGATCTTCTGATCCATATCGTTGTGGAGATGTGTTGCAATGTTCTGCTGGTTACGTTCAATGATCTCCTTTTCAATAATGGATATTATGCTGTTGTTCAGTTCTGCAGGCATGGAACTGCTTCCGTAGATGGTGTTCATGCTGTAATTCAGTATGTATTCTGCTATCAGCATTTCAGGATCCTCGTTGTCATCCTGTGGGTTGCTGATAAATACGGTTTCTGTGCGTTGTGTTATATCCTGCCTTATCAGACTTCTAAGGTAGTCTGAGGGGAATACAATGTCTGTGATGAGTTCGGCAGTGGATGTTGATGCCTCTTCGATGGTGGTGTTGAATGCTTCATGATATGCAGAGAACTTTGTCGAGTTGGATGAGTTATGAAGTTCTTCAAGCATGCTGTCGTTTATGTTCACAAAAAGTTCATCTCTGGATGTTCTGGTGTTTAATGGTAGTGTTATCCGTGAACTCTGGCGGATTGCATTGTATGGAGGTGTTATTCCAACTGATATGGAGTTTTTTAGTGGATAATCTTCTACCGGTTCCCAATTTGCTTGAAGGTGATAATCATACCTTCCTCCGATCCTTGCATCAAGGTATGACGCAATTACATCAGATGTCTTTTCTTTATGCTCCTGTGCAATTGGATTGATGTAACGGCTAGTTCCATTGTCATCCATTGCAAGTGTCAGTACCATATCCTCTGCGATCATATCTGCGAAGGTACGGTGGTGCTGCTGTCTTCCGAACATTGTGTTGATTGGGTCGTTAATGAGGGCATTTTCAGGAATTGTTATTCCTGTGATCGCAAGAGGTGTGATTTCATATTCAAAATCGTCCACATTTGAGTTGAGCAATGAACTTAGGAGATGTTTGTCAAAGTCCTGTGTTGCTGTGTATGCTGCTGCATCGTATTGCCTTTCTGCCATTATGGATGGCATAAGGATGACTGTTGCAATAGAGATAAGCACAAGGAAAAATAGGGCATCTGCTGTTGAAGAAAATGCGCGCTGGTCCTCTATGAGTTTCGTTTTTGGCATAATTTTCCTTCTTTATATGTATCTTTTCCAGAGTCGAACAGTAAGTGTTCCGGATGTGTATTGTGCAGGATTTATCTCTATAATAACTGGAATTGATGCTGCTATTACATTTCCGCTTGCTGCAGTTTTGCTTTTATGGATCGACCAATGGTGTTTTCCGTCATCGGTACGGATATCTACTGAGAACTCATTGTTGGCGGAGAATCGTGCAAAGAAAAGCTCATGTGTATCTCTGTCTGAGACCGGGTCTGAAATTCCTTCAAGTATCTCTGCGGATATTATGTCGGGTCGTGTTCCTTGTAGTTCATCCCAGCTGGCAATGCTTTCAGCTATGCGGGATGCTTCTTCATAGTTCTCTATGGAATGGCTCTGCTCATCGTAGATGAGGTAGGCTTTTGACATGACTGCAGCAAAGACCACAAATCCAATGACTACCAGTGCTGTGGCAAGGATGTCATTGTGAGGTTCAAGGATTGCTTGCTCGTCATTGATGAACAAGTACAACTTCAAGTCTATTGACCTCTGAATCGTTTTTCAGGTAAATGGATGTTTTTTCAATATGGACTATTTTTCCTGTATTTAACATTACTTCCTGACTGCCAACAGTTGAGATTACTTCAAGGGTTGTGGGTGTATCCGTGATCAAAGGATGTTCGAAAGTGCCGGGCTGTCCATTGAAATTGTTGGAAAGGAATGTTCTCATTTCAGTTTCATTAAGTGGAATTGTCCTGAATGTGAGGGGTTTGACCGAGTGGATGATCTGCTCACGATGAGTCGTTTCAAATCGTATGTATTCGCCGGAAATAAATGCCTCAACTGGATACTCGGAATTGAATGAATATGTGGAATTTTGTCTGATGCTGTCGGGCGAGATGCTGCCGATGTCATCAATTGATGTCTTCAGGTCGAGGGCTTCAGAATCAAGTTGTCTTTGCATTTGGATATCGCTGAAATCGGCTCCGATCTGGTAGAATGCGGCAAGTAGGATTATGCTTGTTATCATCAATGCAGCTTTTGATAGTGTGAACTCGATCCAGCCGGATCGGTCCCTGAACATATCCTGGATCGCATGAGGTAGTATTTTGTTTTTCATTTTCATTTTTCAGATATCTTTACGAAGAGCATTCCTGTAATGGGGTCTCTTTCAGTTTCAAGTTTCAGTTCATGGTGACCGGGGGTTATTGTATATGCTCCGGTCATGTTTTCGTTCGAAAACGCGGACATTGATTCGTATATGGTCTGACGTTCCTTTATATGTATATAGTAGTTTTTGGAGTTTGAAGGCCATAAGTTATCTTCGTTGGGTAGTTCTCCCATATACACTTTCACTTTATCTGGGATGTCTATCTTCAGATGGATGATGCTTCCTTCTCCGCGTACGGATATCTGCTCGGAGTTTGAAACGAGTTTATCAATTTCCATTTTGGCAATATTTTCGTCTGTATTTTCCTTTAGATCGGAGATCGCAGTGAAAAAAAGTGCCATTATTAGCAATATCAGAAGGGATGCAATTGTGAACCTTAAGGGCAGTGAATCGGCTGCCCTTTCATTTTTGAGAAGTGAATACATACTATGGGGTGTTATGGCATTAGTTGCTCTTTATCAGCTGTATAGCTTCTTCAATTGCCAGTTGCAGCTGCTCTCCGCTTTGCATGTTCTTTACGGTCAATTTACCCGATTCTATCTCTTTTTTGCCTACGATGACAGCGTAATCTGCCTCAATATTGTTGGCATGGGATAGTTGTGTTTTGAAGTTGCGTTTCATGATGTCTATGTAAACGGTGAGTTCATTGCGCATCTTTGTTGCTACCTTTATTGCATCAGTGCGGGTATCATCAGTTGCGACAATCACTACTTTGTTTTCCTTTGGAGGTTGTATTTCACAGATTTCCATTATGCGATCGAACCCAACTCCGAATCCGGTGGAAGGTACGTCTCCTCCGCCAAAGAGGGATATGAGCTGGTAGGCGCCGCCACCGCAGACCTGGTTCTGTGCACCAAGACCTTCTGCGTATATCTCGAACACCATTCCGGTGTAGTAGTCCAGTCCTCTGGCAATACTAAGGTCGACGTTGTAGTCGATCTCATATGCGTCAAGCAAGGTTAGAAGTTCTTCGAACTTGTCGATCTCTTCGATGTCGCCCAGGATCTCTCTTGCTTTTGCGATAGCATCTGAGCCGCTGAGGCAGATGAGCTCAAGAAGGTTTCTCCTGAGTTCAGCAGGTGCGTTGATTTCCTCGAAGTAGTTGTCAAGTCCTTCATCGTCCTTTTTGTCAACAAGGCGCATAATCTTGCTCTTTTGTTCGTCTTCTGTATCCTTAAGGATGTGGCGGATAATTCCCAAGTGACCAACGTGCAGGTCGCCTTTGATGCCTGCTGCTTCTATCATGTTCGTTGCAAGGGCAATGATCTCTGCATCTGCATCTGCGCGGTTGCTGCCTATGACCTCTACACCAAACTGCCAGAATTCCCTGAAGCGCCCTTTTTGTGGTCTTTCATACCTGAAACAGTTCTCGAAATAGAACAATTTAAGAGGCCTGGACATTGCCTGCATCTCGTTGACGTACATTCTCATTACAGGTGCCGTGAGTTCAGGGCGCAATGTCATGTTCCTGTTGCCTTTGTCACTGAAATTGTAAAGTTCGCCTACCACGCCTTCTCCGGATTTGAGGGTGAAGAGTTCCAGATGCTCGAATGTGGGTGTAATGACCTCTTTGTATCCCCATTTTGTCACTACCTGCCTCATGATGTTCTCTACATTTCTCCTGCGAGCGGTCTCTTCTGGAAGGAAGTCCCTTGTTCCTCTTGGTTTGCTGACTTTCATTTTGATCGAATCCTGCTGATGCGGATTATTATAATAATTTCCGGTACTACGTTTTATGCCATTTTACTTGTTATAGTATGTAGGACCTGTGGGTATTTGGCTGGTCTATAGTAAGGAATGATGTATTTTATATTTTCGATTAGTTGGGGCTGTCAATTTAGTTGGGGTTGAGCCATTATAAGTTGCAGAAATGCAAATGATCGAGTGTGCATGAAAGCTTAAAAACAGCAACAACCAAGTATTTATTTAGTTAATAGTATTACTTTTGAGCAAACTTTGCCAAATAGGAATTGTTTCAATCCCAAAGTTTTTGACAGCCCTGATTAGTTCTTTCATAGGATGTTGCCCGATGAATCGCTGATCTTTATATTTTCAAATAACTCGATGTTCAATTCTGTTTTTATTGGGGATGTGAGTTTGTTTGAAGCATCGAATTAGTCTTGCATATATGCCCGTGTCAAACATTGTCACACAACGTATAAATATCAAGCTGATATTGTAGGGGTGCTCTCAGTGAGCTGGTCGCTGTCGATTCTGACACGATCTATTGAGAGCTTGAAAAACGTTATACATTTTCATGTATGTCGACACATTGTCCAAAAATGTGTCAAACCCTTCCGGCTCGGAAGGTATATATGCGATGGAATGTATCAAGAGAATCCCGCACAACGTGTGTGGAATTTCAATCACCTCCATATCAGAATCATTAGTGGAGACCGGAGCTTTTCCGGTCTGACGTTGAATGTGGCAGTTCGGTTAATTCTGACTGATAGTGACTTTATCTATCAATGAATTAACCAA